>JAGXLQ010000210.1 GCA_018334595.1 Candidatus Bipolaricaulota bacterium
CACCATAGAGTCCATGGAACTGAACCGATAGGTTGTGCCGAGTCCACTAGAGTTCTTTCGTTTCTTTGGTTTTATGATTCTTGGCATATCATGGTCAATAGTCAGGAGTTTGCTTGAGCAGAAGGCAAAGAAAACCACTTAGAACCAACAGTTGAAACGGATAACTGCGTCCTGGCGTCGACCCTGGAAAATAGTAGAGAAATATTGCTCTTTCATCTATAATTTAATTCCAATCATGCCAAAAGGTAGAACTATTCCAAAAAACAAAGAGGCCGAGCAACTTGTCCTCGGCTCGATTTTGCTCGATCCTGAGGACGTAGTTCCCAAGGTTGTTGAGAAGGTATCCCCCAGCTATTTCTACTGGCGGGAACACAGGCTGATATACCGTGCAGTGCTTGACCTCTTTGACAAGGGTGACCCTGCTGACCTGGTTACGGTGAAGAATAGGCTCAAGGAGAAGGACCAGCTGGAAGAGGTCCAGGGAAGCGCCTACCTAGCCGACCTGATCGATAAGGTGGTCACTACCGCAAACGTTGAACAATACGCCGAAATCCTCCGCAGTAAAGCCCTTATGAGGGCATTAATTAATGGCGGTCGCGAGATTACCGAGCTGGGATATCAAACAAACCGTGACTTAAAGGACATACTTGACGAAGCAGAAGAGACGATCTTTGAAGTCTCCCGTCAGGAGACGGTCGAGGATTTCCACCTGTTGAGCGATTTTTTGAGGGAGCATTTTGACGCTCTCGAAGAGCTCCATCACGACCCCAGCCAGCAGACGATAAGTGGTTTGTCCACGGGCTTCCCGAAACTGGACGAGATGACATCAGGTCTCCAAGACGGGCAGCTAATCGTAGTTGCAGGCAGGCCGGGTACGGGTAAAACGAGCTTCGCCTTGTCGCTTGTCAGGAATATTGCTCTAAAGGAGAAGGCTAGCGTGGGCATATTCTCTCTGGAGATGACCAAGGAGCAGTTGCTGGAGAGGCTGCTCTGTGGTGAGGGGAGGGTGAATTTACATCAGTTAAGAGGGGGGTTCGTTCCTTCCAGCAAGTGGCGAGATATAGCGACCGTGGCTGGAAAGTTACAGGAAAGCACCATTGTTATTGATGACCTCCCCGGCAATACCATTTTAGACGTAAAGGCGAAGGCAAGGAGGATGAAGGCGGAACATGATATCGACCTGCTCGTCATCGATTACCTTCAGCTAATTGAGGGTAGGAGCGATATGAACACCAGAGAGCAGGAGATCGCACATATTTCCAGGTCCATGAAAGGGATCGCTCGAGAGTTGAGGGTTCCGGTAATTGCCCTATCTCAACTTAATCGTTCTGTCGAACGTCGTGACTCGAAGAAGCCAAGGCTCTCGGACCTGAGGGAGAGCGGGGCAATTGAGCAGGACAGCGATATCGTCGCGTTTATTTTCAGGAAGGATTACTACGAGGACGAGGAGGAGCAGAGCGACTCCACCGTTAGTAAGACTCAATTGAGGATAGGGAAGCAACGGAACGGCCCGTTGGGCCACATCGACTTGACCTTTCATAAGGGGTACGCCAGCTTCTACCCCTACCGTCAGACGAGCGAAACCCCCCAGAGTTGAGCTTCAATCGGGCTAGGCCCGGTTGACCTTTATCAGGTTTGTGGTCCCTTCTACTGCAAATGGAACTCCAGCCGTAGTAACGAGGAGGTCCCCGTCTTCAACTAGCCCCGCATTTTTCGCCGTCTCTGTGGACTTTTCGATCATCTCGTCGGTATTCCTTGTTGCTTCCATGAGGAGGGGCGTGACCCCCCAGACAAGTGAAAGTTGATTGTAGGTGGCCAGTGAAGGTGTAACCGCCAGTATCTGTACCTTGGGCCTGAACCTCGCTATTAACCTTGCCGTGTAGCCGGAATTTGTCGAAGTAACGATAGCCCTTGCATTTAGCCTGTCCGCCATCGAGCAGGCAGCGCGCCCGATCTCTGGCGCGATTCTCTCTTTGTTGGTGATATAGTCATCTTGTTCAAACGTGTGGCTGGAGTGTTGGTCGGCCTTTCCCGCCAGCTTGTTCATAGTGGCTACGGTCTTCGCCGGATAAGAACCAATTGCCGTCTCCCCTGACAGCATCACTGCGTCGGTCCCGTCCAAAACTGCATTTGCCACGTCGGTGATTTCAGCCCTGGTGGGTGTGGGGGATTCGATCATAGTTTCTAACATCTGGGTAGCCGTAACAACTGGCTTGGCGAGTTGATTGGCAAGCCGGATGATCTTTTTTTGGAGGAAAGGCACTTCTTCAATGCCAATTGCCATTGCGAGATCTCCTCGGGCGACCATTAGACCGTCGGCTTCATCTGCAACGTACTCAATATTCCGTGCCGCCTCGCTTGTTTCGATTTTGGCTATGATCGGAACTTCTCCGCCCGAGGTTACGCTTTTGATGAAACTTCTTACGTTTTTAATATCTTTTGCCGTTCGGACAAAGGAAACTGCCAGCCAGTCGACCTCCTCGTCGACGACGAATTCAAGATCTTCCTTGTCTCTTTCGGTCACGGACGGGAGAGAAAAACTCCTCCCGGGTACTGTAAGGTTTTTCCTTCCAGTTAGCCTGCCCGAGTTCGAGACCCTACAGGTTATCCGGTCCTCGGAGATAGAGGTGACGGAGAGGGCTACTTCCCCATCTCCAACGAGCATCTCTGTCCCCCGGTTTAATTCGTCACCAACCCCCGGATAGTCCACAAATATTTCTGTCGATCCCGTTGATTCCCTGGTAAAGACGAGGTTAACCTCTTGACCCTCCGTTAGGTCTATTGGATCTCCGGAAATGGGGCTGATCCTTACCTCGGGGCCTTTAGTGTCGGCGATTATGGAGAGTGGTCGATTGAATTTTTCC
>JAGXLQ010000044.1 GCA_018334595.1 Candidatus Bipolaricaulota bacterium
AGATTTCCAGTAAAAAGGCGTTGACCTGGATTCACGCCCTGGTATTCGTCGTCTTTCTGGTTATGGGAATCTTCCTGTCGAAGACCATTTTGGGGTATTTTGGTTTAAGGCACTTCTTTTACTTAAGAGTCGCCACGGTCTTCTTCTACGTATTTTTAGGAATAGTGCTAACGTCGATCTTCGTGTACAGGCCGTTCTGTCGGGGAATATGCCCTTACGGCTACCTCTTATCGTTGGCCTCGGCGAAGAGCCGGTACGAGCTTACCCGCACGGATAGATGTACTGACTGTGGGTTGTGTGAAGTAGCCTGCCCGACGGATGAGGCAAAAAGAGGAGATTCGAAGGCGGAATGTTACCTCTGCGGAAGGTGCATCGATGCTTGTCCCGTCGATGCCATTGAGTACTCAAGATCACATGAGGAGGACAGAAAATGAGGAAGCTAGAGGGATGAAGCAACTATTCGTTATGACTGCAAAAGAGGGTTGTCCGCAGAACGAACGTCGTGTTGTCTCTATCCGCCTGGGTTCTGTCCTTGTTCGCCACTTTTCTTGGAGTCACTACCGCCAATGCGTTAACCCCGGAAGGTAGCCTTCTCCTGCCCCGACTCGGTCTTTTTCTCCAGTCACGAAGTTGGAGAAGAAGGAGGCTAACTTCGGTGGGGATACGAGATACACAGAGATCCGAACTGCATTCGACGAGTTGGATGAGGGTAACCAAATCTACACTTATTTACCCGCTATTCTACGGACCGAGAGGTGGTCATGTCTTGTGCGAGTTGGAACGCTTCCCGCAGGCTGCGGCGGTACTTCTTACTGTTCGGTAAAAATTGAGGTACTCCCAACAACTTGAGGATAGCCGGCTCACCTCGAGTTTGCTGGTTTAAGTCTAAGGCGTCGGTAGAGGGAAGTTCGGGGCCTGGTTTCCAGAATTTGTCCGGGTCGGTATCTAAGGGGGTCTCAGGGGGTGGAGAGCTTGATACTTCTGTCTCTTGTGTCTGCTCGTTTCCGGAGAGAGCTTCCAGCAGTTCTTCCCTGCTTCTACCCCTGATCTTGATCAGCTGAAATGGGTCCTCGTCGAACGTTTCTCCGAGGAGGTAGTAGACCGCGGCTATATGTTTACACGGGTTCGCAGAATCCGGACATGAGCAGTAGGTATTGAGTTCGCCCTGGTTCTTCGGAGCAAGCGATAGGTCGTAATGGGACAGGACGTCGTGAAAATCTTCGGGAACGCTTCCCGAGCTGAAGGCGGCGTAGTACAGAGGAACGGAGGATAACTCATCGGTGATCTCCCGCCATATTCGTTCAGGGTAAGGCTCGAGATCTATCCTCACCCTGTAAGGATCGGAGCGCGACCCCTGCACTTCGGCAGTTACCTGACCGCTGCTGATGTTTACCTCGCGAACCTGACCCTTACGGGCGTAGCGTCTTCCTCTCTCTAAACGGTTGGATTTACCGAAAGATTCCAGGACCTCTATCCACCGTTTACCTATCCGGCTCTCCCCGAACTTTCCGCGTCTGGTCCGGGCTTTTATGCCATCTTCAACGGGCTTTGGCGTCGTATATTCGAAGTTTCTCCAGTACCCCATGGCTAGACTTCCTCCTTGAGTTTAACCAGGTTGATAAATTCCCGCTTGGATAGTTCGGTTAACCCCTCTTCTCCCGACCCGACTATCTCATCGGCGAGCTCCTTCTTGCGTTCGATCATTCGATCGATCTCCTCTTCGTATGTCCCAGAGCTGACGAACTTGTAAATAATTACATTATTCTCCTGACCGATTCGGTGGGCTCTGTCCGTAGCTTGGGACTCGACGGCCGGGTTCCACCATCTATCGACGTGGACTACGTAACTCGCCTGGGTCAGGTTGATGCCCAGCCCCCCAGCTCTTAGCGAGAGGAGGAAGAACGGCAGACGCTCCTGCTGTCGTTGAAATGCGTCGATCATCTCGTCCCGGCCCTTTTGTGACGTTCCTCCGTGCAGGAAGGGGACTCGGTAGTGGAACCGTTCCTGGAGGTAGTCCTGGAGCATCTGGCCAAATTCTACGTATTGAGTGAACAGCAGGGCGGAATACCTCTCGTCGAGGACAGTCTCGCAGATATCGATTAGTCTCTCCGTCTTTCCGGACCTCCCGGGGTCGAACTCGTCTTCGCTCAAGAAATGGGCCGGGTGGTTGCATATCTGCTTTAGCCTGTTGATAGTGCTCAGGATACACCCCCTCTTTTTCATGTCACTTTCGTCCTTTTCGGCTTCTTCCAGTCGCTCTCCTGCCTCGTCGACTACCGCTTGATAGAGGGAGGCCTGTTCGCGGGTGAGAGAACAATATTCCTTTTTTTCTATCTTGTCCGGAAGGTCGGCAAGGATTTCCGGGTCGGTTTTTTTCCTGCTTAAGACAAACGGGTTCACCAGTTTTTTTAGCGTTTTCTTCTTTTGTCTGGCCTCCTTCCTTTTTTGTTGAATTGGTTTGGCGTATTCGTTCCGAAAGCTCTCTCTCGGTCCCAGGTAACCGGGGTTGAGAAACTCCATAATGGACCAAAGTTCCGTAAGGTTGTTCTCGATCGGGGTCCCGGTCAAAGCCACCCGTATTTCCGAGGAGAGGCCTCTCGCCCTGTGGGCGGTTTTCGTTTCGGGGTTCTTTATCTTTTGCGCCTCGTCGAGGGCCACTATCCTCCAGTCGATTTCGTCTAACAGGTGGAAGTCATTTCTCAACAGTCCGTAGGAGGTAATGGTTAAATCGGTTCCCCGCACTGCGTGGATGAACTCTTCTCCCTGGAGTCGATTACCGCCGTGGTGGATGGTGTGAACGAGTGACGGGGCGAAACGTTCCACCTCGCGCCCCCAGTTCCCGATGACTGAAGTAGGACACACTAACAACGACGGGGCCGGGTTAGGAAACTTGCCGTCCTCGTGTTTAAACTTCAACAGGGCAGCCAGCAGTTGGATTGTCTTACCCAACCCCATGTCGTCGGCCAGGCAGGGAGAGAAACCCTTGGAGGTTAACGATAAAAGCCAGCCCAGCCCTATTTTTTGGTGCTCCCAGAGTTCCCCCTGAAATTCCGAAGGGGTTTCCCTCAATTTCGCTCCCTCCAGATCTCCCCCCTTGAAATCACCCCCAGCCACGATCCTGTCGATCCAGTTGTCCGTTTCTTCTGCGCCTTCCTCTCCGCCGTCGGTTACCTCCAGGTCCGTTATCGGTAACGGGCTCTCTTGGGGAGCGGATAATATCTTCTGGGCCGTCTCGCTTAAGTTAAGTCCTTCCTCTTCGTTTTCCGTTAAGAAATCAAGTGTCTTTTTCACGTCATCCGGGTCCAGTTCTACCCAGCGGCCCCAGATTTTTACCAGAGGGCTCTTTAAGGAGGCGAGCTTTTTAAACTGTTCCTGGCTGAGAGTTTTGTCCCCGACGGCGAGCTGCCAGTTGAAATCGAGCGGGGAGTTCCATCCGCCGCCGGAAGTTCCAATTGAGCTGTGTCCGGTCTTCTTTTCGGGTGAAATCATCGCCTTTAGCCCCAATTCAGCGTCAGTCTCCAGTGAACCAGGGTCCCACCAGGAAGGGACCCTGGTCAGAAACCCTGCCTCTTTTAGCAGCCAGTAACCCTCTCGTAAGTACTTATAGGCTTCGTCAACAGAAAGGTTACACCCGGTTGGTTGTTTGGATTTCAGCCCGGAACCGATGGGCGAAAAAAGGTTGGAGGCGACCCCGAGGTCCGTTAATAATTTCTCTTTGGGGGACCCGTAGCGTTCTTGCAGCGGCTCCAGATCGTCCTCGTCTCGAGCCCATAACTCTTTGGCGTTCAGGTGGAAACTTTCGCTGCCAATGGTTTCCAGAAAGAAATTGAGCTTCCATCCCTTCCGGGAGGAGAACAGAGGCGTTCCGTCCGCTTTCTCGGCGGGGGGAACGAGTTTGAAGCCGGTTCGAAGGTTACCGTCGGATGTCCTTCTTATAGCTCTGATCCAGTTGCCATACGAAGTGGTCAGGCGACGGTCTTCTCGAACGGAGAGATCAATTTGAGGGTTAGCCCGGTTACCGAGATGGTTCAACCATTTTAACCCCACCGCCTCATTTCTAGCGTTTTTCTTTCCGGTCCGGAAATCGTCCCCCCAGCCGTTTTGGGTAAGCTCCTCCCGGATTTTGTGGTCAATTATTGTACTCAGCAAACCTCGCAGGTATGTCTCAGCGCCGGTCTCCTGAAATGGGTCCTCGTCCTCGCTTGCGGCGGCGAACAAGGCGGCGGGCGCTGATGCGGCAAGCCTATCAAAGTATTGCTGATCATCGGGAAGATCGAATAGTGGTCGCCAGCGGGCCTCCAGGGCCCCTGAGTTGTTTCTGTGAAGTGCCGGTATAAACCGCTGTCGATTTAGCAAGGACCTGGCGAACTCCGTCGCATTATAGATAAAGGGCAACTCCCTGCCGGGGTGAAACGATTGCCGAAAGTAATCTGGATCGGAACTAAACAGGGAGAGCCCGGGTCCAACCGGTACCGACATTCCCCATATCTCCCAGGATAGGATTGAGAAAGAATCGGGATTAAAAACAACGTCCAGGTCTTCAACGACCCATCTTGCCGAAGGTTGAGGTAGTCCGTTTTCCTCGTCGGTGGGGAGGAAGAGGATTTGAGAGTTCTCATGGGCGGACTCGGAAAATCTATCCCAGCTAAGGTCGGAAAAAAGCTGTTGCAAATTCTCCGAAATTACGGAAGGGTCAGTTTGCCAGGGATGTTTTTTTGGATATTTTCCTCTGGGTCGGCCCGGGAACCGTCGACGTTCCCCGGGGGAGGTGGATTCGCCCCACAGAAAAAACTTCCCACCAAACTGAACCCCTTGTTCTGAACCCCCGGATTGCCCGGTGTGCGAACAACCCTCATCTGGAACCCAACAACTGTGAAGTATTATCATCTTGATTGAGTTTTTCTAATTTCTTAGCTTTTGGTACTCGGCCCTATTACTGATTAACCTATTGGGAGTTTCCTTTCGTAACCCTGTGTAATCCCCGTCGTTCTGTATCCCCTCATATAAAGGGCGTTGGACTGCACGTGAATTGTGGAGAGAGGGCCGAGTTGGCGTCTGTCGGTCGGCTCTTCGTAAGGGTTCTTTGCCACAGTAACTTCCTCTATCTGGTCCAATACTATTGCGTGGGTGATTAAGTGAAGTCTGGGGTTCCGTTCTCCGCCCATCTCGTTCGTAGCGCTGAAAGTCTCCCCGTAAATATCCGGGTGATCAGCACATGCCTTCATGTAGTCCTCCGGGTTCGTACCTGTCATCCTTACACCTCCCTGTTACAATTATAATTCTTGCCCCCGATTTTGAAAGCCTGATAGTGGGGTTAATAATTGGGCGTGAAAGAAATACTTACCATAGTCAATAAATACAGGAACTCTCGCCAAAGACATTTGTTGAAGAGTTGATAAAGCTTAACAGGATAAACCAAGGGAGGAATCATAAAACGTAAGTTTCTTCCGTTACAAAACCCTGGTATTTATTATAAACTACACTTTTAATTTCACTTAACATGAACAACAGGAGGAATTAATGGAAGAAATCACGGGCAAGGAACTGGCCGTGATATTATCGGATTCCGAGGTGAGTTTTAGAATAGGTGAAACGGACAACGCCATTGGCTGCTCCGGAATTAATCCCGTTGAAAGCGATTTCGGTGCTGAAGACCTGTTTGGAGAACCCAAATTTGGTGGAGTTGACTTAAAAGCCGACGAGATCGCCGGTGCAGCTGCCTTGCACTTCGGGCAGACATCGGAAAGAATTCCTGTAGTCGTCGGCCGCGGCATCGATTATCAAACAGGTGAGGGGAGTGAAGGGGACTCACAGGTCCTAAAAGAAGGACTGAAACAGGTCGCCTTTGCCGGCCTAAAGCTCAAACTGTTGAATCTCTTACCCGACTAGACCAGCCTCAAATACGTTCAAGGTTCACGGCCTGGCCCCACGACGTGGTCCAGGGCTTTGGCCAAGACCAGACCTACAATAAAGCCAATTGCCAGGTTTGTAAAGAAGGACAGGATAGCTACTACCAAGGTAACTATCCATCTATCGGTTTTAATTCCCGCCGACGCCAATTCGAGGGCGATGAATACAAGAAGAGCACCCAGTGCCGAAACTGGATAAAAGTTCAAAAAAGTAGCTGACCCGGCAATCAGAGCTATTCCAAGATATATTGTCCCGAGAATGAGGTTCGACCCCCCTGTCCTGGCCCCAAACCGGTACTGGCCGGACAGACCCCCTGAACCGTGACAGGCGGGAAAGCCCCCAAACAGACTGGAAACAATACACATTACGCCCATGGATTGGGATAACCTGTCGGGTTCAACCCTTCTATCGAGTAGATCCTTGAATAACAAAGTAGTTGCTAAAATTGCGTTACCCACGCTGAGGAAAAACTGTGGCAAGGCCCCTAAAATGATCCCCCGGGGGAAGGAAGTGAAGCTGGGAAAGCTGAAACTGGGGAATTTCATCAGGGCGATATCCGGTGCTCCGTTGAAGTAGATTCCGATAGCAGCCCCGAGTATCAATACCACAAAGGCCGAGATGTTGGGCAAACCATACTTTTTTTTGAGAATCAAAAACAGGATCACTATTCCGATCCCTATAGAGGCCAACCAGATGTTTTTCGTGACGTAATCTACCGAAGTTTTTAAAAGAATAAAAGCAAGCCCTAACTGTACCCCCCGCACAACGCTGACTGGCACGAAATCGTCCAGCCAGTTCATCACTCCCACGGTCCCGGTGAATAAAAGCATCGCTCCGAGAACGATTCCGGCCGCAACGGCCTGTTTGTAACTGAGTGTTCCAGCAATAACCAAAGCTGCCAATGCTTTCATGGGCTCCACGGGCACCGGCAACCTGTAGAACAAACCTGTAGCTATCTGGAATATGGCAAAGAACAGTAATAGGTGAGCAAGGCTTGCTTCCGTGGTGATCCCGATACCGATCAAAAGTGGGATTACGGTTATCGAATCACCAAACGCCCCTGATATCTCTTCCAACGTGAAACGGAAATCGGGCCAGGTGGTTTCTTTAGACATGACCTATCCCACGTTCATTTTTACCATTATTGGAAAACGTGATTACCAAAGAGCTACAACCTCTTGAGAAGAGTTCTGCGGTGAAAAAAGTCGGAGGCAAAGAGAAATAGCAGTGAAAAACCAAATAGGGCCCCTATGTCCATCCAGGGGCTTCCGCTGCCACTGAAGGAGAACCGAACGAGATCAACGAAGTAAGTAAGGGGAGAGAAACGAGAAATCATTGTCCCCCAACCGGGCAGATTGCTAGTAGGAATGAAAATCCCGCTGACAAAGATTAAGGGGAATTTGATCAAGGTGGACAGCATCATGATATCCGATGTGGTATCGGTGGGAAGGGCCGAAATCAGTACGCCGATCGCGGAAAAACAGAAGCTGGCGAGGACTATTCCCAATAAAAGCGTCAAAAAATTTACGGGCATCAACCCCAAAATTGCTGCCACTGCAAAAATAGTGACGGCCGAAATGGAAGTGGCCAGGGTTATCGAACCTATAATGTCTCCTAACAACATTTCCGTGACACTTATGGGGCTAGCCACTAATCGCTCCAGGGTTTTTGTGCGTGTTTCCCAGGGAACGACGACCGGGCTGATCGATGTGGAGGTAAACCAGATGGCCATTCCGGAAAGTCCGGCAATTAAAGAAAGAGGCGGCATCTTCCTTCCCACCAAAAAGGCAAAGAAAAAGAAAAAGGGTAAAAGTATTCCAAAGATTACAACAGGGCCTTTTCCGTAATAAATCTTTAGGTCTTTTTTTGCTATGGAAAGCGATTTTCCCAGCCGTGGCAATCGATACATTTATTTCAAATCTCCTTTGTTGAACTTTTCATAATGTTTCTCATAAACTTCAACCCGTTGTCAGATGAGTAAATACTTCCTCCAAACTGGGGCCGGAAGTATTAAGGGATATTATTTTCAGGTTTTCACTTCTGGCAAAATCTACAACCTCTTCAACTATCTCTCCAGGATCCAATCCGTAGAGCCTGTACTTGTCTCCTTCTTTTTCTATCTCCTCTACTGTCTCAAGGTCCTTCAGATATTTCAATTTATCTTGGCTCAACCCGTTACCGGAGAAGCTGACCAATGCCGACTGAGTGCTTTGAATCGTGGATTTAAGTTTCTCCGGAGAATCAATGGTTGCTATTTGGCCATTGTTGATAATTGCGACCCGATCGCACAATTTATCCGCTTCGCTTATGTTGTGGGTGGTTAAAAATATGGTTTTTCCTTGATCGTTCAGGTCTTTTATTCGTTCCTTTATTAACCGCTGACTGGCCACATCAAGCCCGGCGGTAGGCTCATCCAAAAAGAGGATGGGCGGATCGTTAACAAGAGCCATTGCTAGGATCAAACGCTGTCTCATACCCTTGCTGAAACCCTTTACCTTTGAATCCGCTCTGTCCAAAAGGCCAAATTCATCCAGCAGTTTGATCGATTTTTCCTTTATTTTTTTCTTTGGAACACCGTAGAGTTCACCGGCCAGTTGCATATTTCCGCGAGCTGTAAGGTCTATATAGCAGTTTGCCTCCTCCGGTGCGATTCCGATTTGTTCTTTTGCGCCGATAGGATCACGGGTTACATCGATTCCGTCTATATAAGCCCTACCAGAGTCGGGCTTTAATACTCCTGTAATCATTCTAACCGTGGTAGTTTTTCCCGCACCGTTAGGGCCCAAAAACCCAAGTACCTCTCCTTCTTTTACCTCGAAGGTGACGCCATCTACCGCCCGCAAATTGTCAAAATCTTTAACCAGGCTATTTGCCTCTATTGCTCCCAACGAATTCACCTCGGTCCGCTGCGCATATTATTTCATTCGATAATGAGGAACCCCCATACTTACCTTCCGTTCCAGGAGATCTTCTTCACGTAACACCTCAAGAGCCAGGGGGATCCTCTCAGCAATCAGATGGCCCTTAGTTTCTATCATCTCGGGACAAAACCAGCCCCCGTCACTTTCGGTACACCCACCTCCGCCCAGCTGTTTCAGGATTAGATCGAAGACATTTTCGAACAGGACCTTATCCTTCTTGAGGGCTTTTTCTACTAGCTCCTCTTGTTTATTTCTTATTTCTT
>JAGXLQ010000211.1 GCA_018334595.1 Candidatus Bipolaricaulota bacterium
GAACTTTTTGATGTCTTTTCGTGCCCAGCAACCTGTGGGCTTTATGTGCCGAATGGCCAATGACAAAGCACCATATCACCTCATACCAGAACCGAAGGTCTAACTTTGTATTCTCCAGGTACGTGTGACTTGTCAGTGAAAATGTTCTCCAGGGGTCCCTGCATCTGAACTTTGTCTTTTCGTCGTCAGTGTAGTATACATTTACCGAGTTGCAGAAATCGAAAGCGTTACTGTCGTATAAAGCTTTCGAGAAACTTGAGCCTTATTTTCTCAGCAGTTAAATCGGCAGAATATATTGTCTTGTAGGGCATATCACAGTATACACCTCGTTAGTGTTCCCTACAAGACCCATCGTAATTCGTGTAAACTGCCAGGCAGGGGTGCCAAAGGGAAGTATCTGGGTGTGTGGAGGAATAAGATTTGATAAACTAATAACTAACTGGGGGTGAACGACCATGCTCGATGAGCTGTTTGAAGAGGGCGAATTTGACGACATAGAGTCCGAGGAAGAACTGGAAAAAGCTGTTGAGGAAAAGATGGAAGATTACAACCGTAGTCCCCAGGAGCTCCTCGGTGGGTTGGCGCCCTATCAGGTGGCAGAACTCCTCTATACGGACTGGCCCGGTCCGGATAGTCCGATTACGGTGCATGACAACCTTCCCGATTCCGAAGCAAACGACGTGCGTTTCGTCCACAACGCCAGAATTCTTTTGGAAACAGCGAGGAAAGAGAATGGACTTCCCGCCACTAACGCGGGGAACTTCAAGAGGGTCGTCGTGTCAGATTTTCTGGAGCGGATGGAACTTGACCCGGCCCGGGTGGAACACATTTACGAGATGAATAAGGTCATAAACGAGCAAGACGTCCCCCCGCTGCATATTCTGCGGGTTGTCCTAGAAGTGGGAGATTTTCTGGAGAAATCCAGCGGTAACTTCCGGCCCACCTCGAAGGCAATAAGCCTGTTGAGACCGGGGAGGGCATCAGGTTTCTTGAAGGAACTCTTTCTAACCTACTTCAAGGAGTTCAATATCGCCTATTTCTCTCGGGGCAAAGACTGGACGGAAATGCAGGACACAATTACTTATACCTTCTATCAACTGAGTACGTACGACGAAGGCTGGCATCCAAGGAGTGAATTTATCGAACCGTTAATTATCCATAAGATCAAGAAGCTTGCTGATGAGGATGACTGGCCCTCGCTGGACTATTATTACAGTTCACGGGTACTGAAGCCACTGAAAAAATTCGAACTTGTCGAATCGAAATCTTTCGGGGAACAACACTACTACAAAAAGGACACACACTACCGCAAAACCCCACTATTTGACCGGTTTATGGAATTTAACTTTGATTGATATAGGTGCCAAATACCGAGTGGCTGGTGTATCTCTTCCACTCTGCCTCCGGGACCAAAATTCCAGTTTACGTCGGATCTGGATGGATAAGGTTTAGAGATGACGTCAGGGAAGTTACACGACTTGCCACCCATCCCGAATTATGGGAAAATTAGGTCAACCGGGTTATAGGCTCACAAAATTCACTCCATACAGAGGCGGGTGGTATGTTTAAGGACATTCTCGAGGAAGGTGGATACGAAGGGATAGAGACGCTTGAAGATCTACAGAAGGCCGTCGATCGGCGTATAGATAATTACAACAACACTCCACAGGATGAACTAGGTGGGCTGACCCCCCAGCAGGTGGATAGCCTTATTGCCTCAGACCTGTGGCGCCCGGACCAACCGATGACAATCAACGGGAGCTTACCCGATGAACTGGCGAGCCAGGTGCGGATCGTAAAAAATAGCATGATATTTATCGAAACCGCCCGGGAAGAGGGCGGTCTTCCTTCCACGAAAGCGGGTAACTTAAAGAGAAAGGCAGTCTCCGACTTCCTCGATAGGATGAAGTTTAATCCCGACCGCGTTGCCGAGATCAGAAAATACCACACTGTAATCAACGAAAAACACGTACGTAACCTGAATATTTTAAGGGTTTTTCTGGAAAAGGCGGGCCTGATCGAACACCGCAAGTCTGCATTCCATCCGACCCCGCAAGGGTTAGATATTCTCGAGCCCGGTATGGCTTCGAAGTACCTGAAGTACCTGTTTTTCAGTTACTTTTGGAGATTTGACCTATCCTATTTTACCCGTTATCACGAATGGAACGAATTCCGAGATCTGTTACCCTATTCCCTGTATCGCCTCAGCAAACTAGACGATGGGTGGCACAGGATCGATATTATTGCCAATGAAGCACTACTCCCGTCTATCTTTGAACTCGCAGACCAAAGGGGCGTTTTTAGACTTCCGTATACCTATGAGGCACTAGTTTTAGAACCTCTATGCAAGTTCGAACTGCTCGAGGGCAAAAAACTGGGGATAAAGGGCCTTGAAGACTTCGACCCCCAATTCCGTAAGACCTCCCTATTCGACCGGTTTCTTCAATTTGACCTGCGCTAAGGCAGCTTAATTTACGAAACAAAAAACAGAACCCATTATGTGGCTTAATTGAGACTTCCCACAACTCGTACAATGCGCAGTCGAGTTCGCTCTACAGTTCGCCGGCCTGTAACAACAATTCGAATCGTTTAGTCAAGAACCCCACACAAAGGTACGGAGCTTTTACAAAAGAAAATCCAGCATAACAAAACCCAAACACCTATCAGTTAATAAGGCAAATAGGTCCATTGCAAGATATGATGGGACTCTACAGTCAACCGTTAATCCCAATTTACTCCACTCCCCTCTAACCACGCAAGAAGTTGTCCTGTCTTCGCGGATAGAAGGCACACAGGCAACTCTTGAACAGGTCATGGAACACGAGGCAAACAGCAAATTGGAAAAAATACCA
>JAGXLQ010000212.1 GCA_018334595.1 Candidatus Bipolaricaulota bacterium
GGAGAGGACGGAAATCCACTTGAGAAGACCGACCTTTTTCCTCAAGAAGAGGAAGCTTAAGACGGGTACGAAGACCACGAACATCCCCGTGATGAAACCACTTTTTGTCGCCGTCGTAAACTTCAACCCCCACGTCTGGAACCAGTAGCCGAGAAAAAGCACGGTACCGGCAGATATCCCCTTGATGGCAAGCGATCTGTCCGGTTTGCGTATCCTCCGATTAAATATTATTATCGAACCAAAGGAAGCCAGCCCAAACCTGTAGAGCAGAAAGGTCGATGGGGGGACCTCTACCAGTGCCTCCTTGATGAAGACGAACGTTAACCCCCAAATGACGGTGGTCACAATTAAGGCTAGCCTGGGTACGAATTTGTTGAACACGGTAAAACCCCGATACGTTGATTGTACTGATTGGCCGTAATTATAGCGGTTTTTCTCCCTGCTGACCATGGAGGTGTGTTGTGCATGTTTGGTAACAATAAAGATAAGTACTTAAGTTGTAAACGACTCCTAGTGTCGTTCTCGGTGTTGTTCTTGCTGGCCCTGGTCCTCATTCCGCCCCCGGGCCCTCGGGCCGCGGAAGAGGACGTAACGTGGGGCCCTTATCTCACGTTGAGGTCGGCTTCCGAGTTCGTAGTGAACTGGAAGGGGACCGGTTCCGGGGCCGGCGAACTCTACTACCTCCGAGCCATCCGTTACTGGCAGGAGGAAGGGTTTTCCGAAAACACGTTGAGTGGGCCTGAATCCGATGGGTTTCACCACGTGGGGGTCTCGGGCCTGGATCCCGCGACCCGTTACGTATATGCGGTTGACGGTAAAACCGGTCCGGGGAGAGAAAACTACTTTACCAGCCTCCGCGACGATCCTGACGGGTTCAGTTTCTTTGCCTACAGCGACACGCAGAACTGCTATCAACGGCACCGGATAGTTGCGTCCGAGATGGCCCTCGATCCCGCTGATCCCGCGTTTGTCCTTCACGCCGGAGATCTCGTGGAGAGTCCGCTGTCGGAGAACTGGAAGAACTTTTTCTGGGCTATCAGGCCTTACAGCGGTTCGACCCCGCTTTTGCCGGTCCTGGGTAACCACGAGAAGAACCACGACAGCTACTATGACGCATTTGTGCTACCAGAGGGTGGGGGAGATTACGGAAAGGAGTGGTACTCGTTCACCTACGGCGACGCCCGGTTCATCTTTCTCGATTCAAACGCGGGCCAAATTGGCCTTGGAGACTTTCTCAAACAGACTAACTGGCTAAAGGACCAGTTGGACAGAAACGAAAAGCCGTTCACGGTGGTGATCTTCCACCATCCGATCTTCTCCTCAAAATACCCGGAGGGAGCTGACGTCGGGCTGAAGGATAGCTGGCACCGGATTTTTAAAGAGGGAGGAGTGGATCTCGTCTTCTCCGGCCATATACATTCCTACGAGCGCTCGGTCGAGGACGGGATAACGTATATCGTTACGGGAGGAGGTGGGGCTCCAACGGGGACCCTGGAGTCGAGGTTCGACTCCTCCAGGGTGGCGATCAGCCACACCTTGCACTACATCAGGGTGAACCTCGATGGAGGCCAGGCAACCGTACAAGCGGTCAAGGTAGCAGATTTAGAAGAGGGTTATTGGAACCGGTACTGCGACGACGAGGTGGTCGTCAAGGGTGAGGTTATGGATGAAGTTACCATTCCCTACAAAAGTGAACAGGGGTAATCTTTGACCCTGGAGGGAGTCAAGGGACGAGTTTGGAATAGTCAGTTGACATATGCGGTTGTAACCCTTGTCCTTGACACAACCGTGCTGAAAACAGTACCCTACATACTGAAGCTAAAGATTTCTACCAGATAGTTCACTTCATATTGGCTGCAATTAACTATCTTTTATGGATAGCGCAGAGCGTAGGTTTGCTCGCTTGGAGGTGTCAGCATAATGAGGCGGTTTTGGACCACTAGGTTTATTAGGTTAGTTTTATTGGGTTTGATCGCAGTCGTCTTTTTTGTCGCTCCCCTCAACCAGGCTCAGGATAGGGACCCCCGATACACGTTCAGGTTCGGTTGTCCCGCAGAGGAGGAGTACAACTACTGTCCGGAAAGGTACGATTCCCTACAGACAGACAAGGAAAACTACAGAAAATCAGAGACGGTAACCGTTACCCTCTCTGATTTACGTAATTTTGAATATCTCGTTGAGAAGGTGGAGGTTTACCTAGAGCCCACGTTCGAACATGGGTTTGACTTGGTATACGTAGAGGAAGAACTTGGGCCAATACCGATTGAAAAGGACGAGTGGTCCTGGAAGTGGGATCAAAAGGGAAACGACGGAGAGCAAGTAGAGTCAGGCAGGCTCTACGTTAGGATTACGTTAAACTGTTGTAGGAACTACAGAGATTACTTCAAGATAGAACGAAGAGGCGGCACGGGCGACCTGTTCCAGGTGTCGGAGCCGGAAGAAGAAGAGGAAGTAACTTTACCCTCCTCGCCGTCCGGCCTGCGCGTTGACTCTTCCTCCGCAAGGGAGATAACGATAACCTGGCGGGACAACTCGGATGACGAAGACGGCTTCCGGATCTACAGGAACGGGACCAGGGTAGCGACGGTCGGATCGAACGTTACCAGCTACACCGACTCCGGACTGGAGCCCGGCAGGGAGTACTCCTACCAGGTATCCGCATACAACTCGGCCGGAGAGTCCGGCAAGTCCGCACAGCTTTCGTCTACAACCGGCCAGGAGTTACCCTCCTCGCCGTCCGGCCTGCGCGTTGACTCTTCCTCCGCAAGGGAGATAACGATAACCTGGCGGGACAACTCGGATGACGAAGACGGCTTCCGGATCTACAGGAACGGGACCAGGGTAGCGA
>JAGXLQ010000213.1 GCA_018334595.1 Candidatus Bipolaricaulota bacterium
TAGAAACCGGAGAGAATTCGGTGGTCCTCCCCGGGGAAAAATACCTGCTGTTAGCCAAGATTTACCTAAACCAGGAGAAGTTAGAGGAGGCGTGCAGGGCAGCTGAGACCGGATTAGCCAATGCGGTCACTCCAAGGGAGAGGAGTCCAATTTTGGAGGTCCAAATGGAATTGGCACGGAGAAGGGAGGACTACCCAAGGGCTCTAGAAAAAGGGGTGGCGCTGGCAAATAATCTGGAGCTAAGGTATATCGGCACCAAAAGAGATTGGTTGCTCGGCAACATCTCTGACTTTCACCAGAAACTGGGGCCAACCGACGAGGTTGATCCCGTCTCCCTATATGAGTTCAGCGAGATACTTTCGCTGTTCGGTGAATACGTTAAGTCCCGGAGCGTTTTGATACGAAATCTTGACCGGTGGCCAGAAGACTACCGGGACGACGTATACTTTGACATCGGCTGGCTTAGCGGGTTTCGCCTGGATCGTCCTACGGAAGCCCTCGTCACCTTCAACAGGCTACTACGAGAGGAGAAGTCGCCCGCCCTTTCAGCTAAGCTTGAATATTACAAGGCCTTGACTAAGAATAAGCTTGACTCCAGCTACGATCTTACCGACCGCTTGATCGAGATTTCCCGAAAGTACCCGGGCACATACTTCGGCAAGCAATCGATATCGAAGGCGGTCGACAGGCTTACTTCCGACGCCTCTCTGTCCGAGATGGATACCATTCTGGAGAGGTACCGACCTCTTATGACGGAATCGAGTGTGAGGGGCCTGACCTGGCAGCTCTTCTTTCGGGCATATTCCGACGGCTACTATACCGCCTGCAAAAGCTACCTGGGGTCGCTAGAGTCCTACTACGAAGAAGGCTCACCCGTCATCGAGTACTATCGCTACAAACTTTATCTCGAGTCGGACGTAGGTTCTCCGAACAGGTTAACCCTCCTCAACGCCGTCAAATCCAACCCCTTCAACTATTATTCCTCGCTGGCGATAGACAACGGCTGGACGGGGTCTTCATTTTCCTTTAGCGAAATATGGTCCGACGGAAAACTCGACCTCATAGAACACGAGAACTCTTTAGTTGAGGAAGATTTCCAGGGTTCAGCGACCGGGCACCTAGCCACAGCTATAAGGTTGAAGAACCACGGACTATACCGACCTGCTTTGATACGTCTGGAAAGGGTCAAGGAGGAAATCAACGCAAAGGACTACCTCATAGTTAAGTTTTCCTGGGAAGAACTCGCCGGCAACCACAGGAAATCAATCAGGGCGGCAACTACCCTTCTCACCAGCTATTACAATGAGATAAATAGGCCTCCACTTGAGGTAGTCAAGGCGGGTTATCCCGTTTATTACAGAGAAAAGATTGAAAAATACGCTGCCGAGTTCGGGATTTCCCCCGCGGTAGTCCTCGGCCTGATCCGTCAGGAGAGCGTCTTCAACCCCGATGCCTACTCAGTATCCGGCGCCCGTGGGTTAACTCAAGTAATGCCCGCTACGGCAAAGGGGATCGCCAGCAACTTAAATATCGAAGACTTCACCGTCAACGACCTATTTAACGTCGACGTCAGCCTGCGGTTTGGTACCTACTACATAGCGAATAAGGTAAAAAGCGAGGGTGACGTTAGACTGGGGCTAACCGCATACCACGGAGGTTCGGGAAACCTAAGAGATTGGAAGAACGCCTATTCTACCTCTGACATAGACGTCTTCCACGAGCAGATACCCCGTTACAGCACCAGCAATTACGTAGAGAGGGTATATAGAAATTACTCCGTCTACGAAAAGCTCCTCAGGGCCGAATTTACCCAATAGTAGTTACAAGGAACCCACTACGTCTAATCCAACCCTCGTTTGGCTGAACCGTAAATTCCCTTCTTGGTAACTATATTAGTAATGAACTGGAAATGATTATTACTTCGTAATAAGATTAGTTAGCTGGTTTACTTGAGAAAACTCAGCAAGGGAAGTGATATTCATGTCAAAATACTGGATTATCCCAGTCGTAATCGTCGGACTTTTGTCAATATTATTTGGGGTTAATCAATTCGAACCCCACAAGGCACTTACTACCGCAAATGAAAGGGAGGACGTTACGATGACAAATAGAGAAATTAACGAAGAAGGATACAAGTTGGCTACGTTCGCGGGTGGATGTTTCTGGTGCATGGAGCCACCCTTTGTTGTCCTGGACGGAGTCCGGGAAGTGACTGCCGGATATTCCGGAGGCAAAGTAAACAACCCCACCTACGAAGAGGTTTCCTCTGGAACCACCGGTCACTACGAAGCAGTGCAGATAGTCTACGACCCTGATCAAATTGGATACGTAGAGCTCCTCGACGCCTTTTGGAGGCATATCGACCCCACGGACGACGGAGGTCAGTTTAGTGACCGTGGACCCCAATACCGGACAGCAATATTTTACCACGACGAAAAACAGAAGGAGATGGCAGTTGAATCCAAAGAGTCTTTGGGAAACTCCGGTAAGTTTGAGAAAGGTATTGCGACGGAAATTATACAATATGAGGAATTCTACCCGGCGGAGAACTACCACCAGGACTACTACGAGAAGAACCCAAATAGGTACAATTCCTACAAGAATCTGTCCGGACGTGAGGATTACATAGAGCAAACCTGGGAGAAGGGTGGCACAAAATCGGAGTCTCACGCGACGGACTACGACGAATTCCAAAAACCGGACGAGATCGCACTCAAGGAGACCTTAACACCGCTCCAGTACGATGTAACCCAGGAAAACGGTACCGAAAGGGCGTTTAACAACAAGTACTGGGACAACAAAAGCGCGGGAGTCTACGTCGATATAGTGTCCGGAGAACCCCTG
>JAGXLQ010000045.1 GCA_018334595.1 Candidatus Bipolaricaulota bacterium
AAAGTGGGAGACCATAAACGTAAGGAGTGGGGATGGTCGTTGGGTGAAGTAGGCCAGGGGATCAAGAATCGGATCCAGGAGGTAGGCTGGTGGCGTTCGGTGAATGCCTACCGGCGTAGTCTAATCAATTCGCTAGAGGACTAACCTTAATCCTCCCTTCCATTGGACCATTGCGGTCCTTTTTATTTTTGGTTAAGGGGGGTAAGATGAGTTAAAACGAAGACTAAGGAAGGGGTAAATTTCCTTTTCATAGCATAAAGCCTCCAAGCGTAAAATTATTGGCAAAAGCTATTTTTGCCATGCAAACTCTTAGATTCCTGTAAATAAAATCATAAGGGTTTATCAACAAAATTGCTGAGAGGACGACCTACTAAACCACAAACAGGTTACTCCTTTTAATAGGCCAGTTTCTCGGTCGGCAATCTGGATTTGGGCTTCAACTTAAACGTCGTCAGCTTGCCCTAAAAACGGGGGATTGGATAGTGTCTGAGTAAACGCACAATGGAAAGAGGGCGACTCTTAGTCAGACGAAGGCTTGGCAGCGATGGGACAGTGGTTCCTGTTTACTTGCATCCGCGCCGGGTTTGGCGGCAAAATGGATAAAATGGCCCCCCGGGAAGTAGGTCTATTGTCCCAAGGTTCAGGGGCCAAACTTTACCGACTACTTACGGGGGTAATATTAAGCATGATAAACGAAAAGACGACTAAGCTGACAACGGTTCTAATCCTGGGAATTACTTTTATGTTCCTCGCCAACTCCCCTTTCCTTTTCGGGCAGTCCTCCGATGAAATATGGGGGCCTTACCTCACGGTGGGTGAGGGGGGCTCCATAGTGGTTAACTGGAAGACTGCTGAACTGCGGCAGGGAGAAGTCGCCTATTCGGTTGCATCGCCTGCGGATGATGAGGTTGGTTCCGAGAAGGTGGAAAGGGAAACCGGACCGGTCCAGTTCCACCACGTGCGGTTAGACGACCTGAGGGGAGGGACCGAGTACAAATACGAGGTAAATGATATAGGTGACCCGTCAACATATTATTTCCGGAGCATGTCGGAAGACCTTCGAGAATTCGCGTTCTTTGTCTACGGCGATAATAGGACGTGCGTACAGAGACACCGGATACTCACAACGTGGATGGCAATGGATCGTTGGGACCCGACCTTCATATTTCATACCGGAGACCTGGTCGAGCGGCCAACCACTTCCCGTTGGGCGGACTTCTTCTGGGCGATTGAACCGTTCAGCCGGTCCACTCCGCTGGTGCCAGTACTGGGAAATCACGAAATGTATCACCAGAGCTACTTTGACGTTTTCCCTCTACCCACCGGAGATGGGGCCTCCATGAGAGGCTGGTATTCATTTGAATACGGCCCGATAAACTTCGTAATCCTCGACTCGAACGTAAACGAGATTGGACTGTCCCGGTTCTTGGAGCAGACGGAGTGGCTGAAGCGTGAACTGGAAGGCCAGACCAGGAAGTACACCGTCGTCTTCTTTCATCATCCTATTTACTCCTCCGGATACTCCTCGGGTGTGGATACCGGGCTTGCCGAGAGTTGGGGGAGCCTGTTTGAAGAACACGGCGTCGATCTCGTCTTCAACGGGCACGTCCACGCCTACGAACGGCTCGTTAAGGACGGGGTAACCTATGTCGTCACCGGGGGCGGTGGGGCTCCAACTGACAACATCTCTCCTAGGCTCGATATCTCCTTGAAAGCCCGGGGAGACTCTCTCCATTACGTCAGGGTATCCGTTACGGAAACGGGGTTGGAACTTGAAACGGTGGAGGTCGCCCGGGTAGAGCGCGATGGCGGTTCTGGTCGAGTTGGGTGTGGCGCGGAGCTGTCTGGGGGCCGGAAGATAATTGACAGGGTCAAATAGTATCCACCCAGCTTATAGGGATGGAGGCTAGGCTCCTCAGTTAATCGCAGATGTTTAACCGCTTGTCTTCGTCCACGGGGACACCACAGGACTGGAGAAACTCCGGTTTCCGTTGGATCACCTTGCAGATCTTACATATCCTGCTGGGTAGGTCTTCAACCCGTCCTTCTACGAGGTCGCTGGCGAGCTTCTCCACCTTGCTGAAAACCTCTTCGTGCCTTGTGTAGCTTCTGCCGCGCTTTTCTCTAACGTACTGGGATACTCCGGCCTGACTTATGCCGAGTAGGTCACCAATTTCCTGCTGTGTTATATCCATTCGTGCCATCTCCCTGGCAAGACAGCCGCGGATGCAGGGTACTATGTACCATACGGCAACCTCGCAGGGTTGCTTGCCGACAAGCTTATTTTCTTCTCCGTCCTGGGCCTTCTGTTTTTCGTTTGTTCCTGCCATATATCTTTTTCTCCTCGTAAAAGATAAAATCGTCAGCGCCAAATGGTACGATATAATGCCAGAGCGTGACAAGGAGAGAGAAATTCCCAGGGGACCCTCCAGCAATCTAATCTCACCAAGTTGACATAAATATTACAATTGTTATAATAATTGCGATTACAAACTTCAATTTACTATTTACGGAAGTTGCAATAGATAGTTCTTTATCCTAAGTCCTTTTTGGCTTCCGACAATGGCTCAAAACGGGAGACTACACGGAAATGGCGAGATGTTAGAAGTATTGGGGGCGGTGTATGTCTTGCGAGTTTGACTTGAAAATATCCGAGGAGAAAAGTTTTGAGGAGGGAGAAGACGGGAACAAGATGCAGGGCAACACTATCCTTCCCTCAATTTTAATCCATCGGGAGGAACTGGCGGAAGAGTACGGGGGTGAAGTTGAACTTCCAGAGGTAAGATTCGAAGGTGATACCGGCAGACCGGGTCAATTGATGGAGCCTATCGGGAAAGACGTAGCCAGGGCCTGGAAGAGCGCGAGCGAATGGCTACAGGAACTGGTGGTCCACAGAGATGAACACGTTAAAGATGGCCTGTACAAAAACAGGCTCAAGGCCGAGGAAGAACATTTCCTGGGAGAAGGAAGCGAGGAGACCTATAGGTGGCAGGAGGACGAGGAGACCCTAACTTCTCTCAGGCCGGCTTATAGGTCGATTACTGAAGGGTTGATTGAGGGGATCGGTAAGCCCTCCAGATCGGACTTTGACTCGCTCTATCCTCACGAGTTCGACGATCCGGGGCTCAGCGAACGTGCCAGGAGGGCCGTACGCGACCTCAAGGCCGTCTTTGGCAGGGAGGTACTTGATGGTCCTTAATCTCTCTGAAACAGGGGTGATTACATAGAACGACAACCTGCTCAGAGCAGTTTTACTTGATAGGTCTTATTTCACGTATATATGGAGGTATTATCTATGACTGAGAAGAAAGAAGAGAAAAAACTGGAAGAAACTGGCGGCTTGCTCGAAAACCTTAATCGCAGGGATTTCATCAAGGGAGCGGCCGCTGCGGTTGGTGGATTGGCGTTTAGTTCACTTGCGATTACGAACTTTGAGGCTGCGGCGGAAAACGGACAGGATTACGTGATCGTCACTGAGGTCGTAAAGGGAAGCGCAGGAGCGGTTGGCGCACCTTGTGAACTTACAAGTGTGTTCAAGAAGGGCGAACAGGTCGTCTGGCACGCGGTGCTGTTTAGTGGAAAGACTGGTGAAAAGCTAAACGATCACGCAGAGATGAAGCAGCGTGGAATGAAGGTCCATGTAGAACTGGAGAACGGAAAGAAAATAGACATGCATCACGGTGAACACCCGCCCAGCGGAAGCCCAAAAATTTATTACTGGGCAGGGGCCTGGAAGATATCTCCGGGAGCGTCGACCGGGAAGATGACGTACAGCATCACTGCGCAGGACAAGGAAGGCAGGACCGGTACCCTTAACATGTTCGGCGACAAGACAGTTGATACGTTTCCCCGGGCGTTAACCATAGAAAACAGGTAACAGATAGATAAAGATCTCTATTAGGGGGCGAGAAGATGGCCCCCTAATACTTTCACAAGGCGGGTGTATTTGATTGGGAGCAAGTGAGAGCCAACGGCGAATTATCCGCGATTTGAACAGGATGCCCACCCCCGAGTCGGGGTTTCAAGGAGAGTTGAGTGTGAGCTCCGAGGAGGCAGAGGTGGGAGACAGGGTGGAGGTTTCGGGCGAGGGTTTGCCCGAGGGCTGCAGTTTTCAGCTGCTGTGGAGGTCCCATACTGTGGACTGGGATATGGAACGTCGTGCCGATGGAGTAGTCTGGCGGCGATTCTTCGGCTTCAAGCATCGGGAAGTTCAGAGCATTCTTGCCGGGGTGAATACGGGGACGAACGGTGAATTTTCTCAAGAGATTCGGGTCCCCGAGGACTTCGGCGGCCTGCACGATGTTTACCTGATCGGCGAGAAGCGCCGGGTTAACAAGGTCGGTATACGGGTTGTGCCCGGCTTTGAGGTAACGCCCACCTCCGGTCCGCTGGGAAGCCCAATTCGGGTTACGGCCAGAGGACTACCTCTGCCCGTCGCCGATTCCGTCGACAACCCTCCTTATCACGTATACTATGACAACAAGTACACGGGGTTGATTAGTCCCGTCACCCCCAGGGGGACAGCTAGTTTTACCATACCGGCGACGGGAACCCCGGGAAGGCATGTGGTCGACGTGGAGAGGTGCCCGTTTGGTAACGCCCACTCCTACCGTCAGACCCATATCGGACTGATATCACTGCCCGGAACGCCCGACCTGTCTTGGAATTTCGAGTTAACCGAAGGAGAGCCGAACCTCCCCCCGCCAATTGACGAGCAGGTCCCCCCGCCTGTGACGCGAACAGAAAAAGTGTTGAACCGCGAAGAGGAGCCGAATTTAAGTACGGCGGAGCAGGCAATCCCGGTGAGCGGGTCCGTCAGAGTCGAGGGTAGAGGCTTCCCCCCAAGGGCTGACGTGAAGCTTGTCTGGACACAGCTTGAGGGGAGCAACCTGCGAGAAGAGAGGTTCTCTGAACGGGATGCCGTGGTCGTCTGGGCTGAGGCCACCTCGGAGGGGCGGCTGGAAGCTGAGATGTCTCCTTCGCCGGCCACCGTTCAGGGTGGTCCACACCCGATATACGCCTACGTTGACGGGGAAAAGGTGGGGACCACCTCAATCATAGTATTGCCCCGGTTCAAGGAACTGTCCGCAGATAGTGGCCCCGCCGGGACGGAAATTACGATAAACGGCGAGGGCGTCGGCTGGAACGAAGTGTGGAACCAGGTAACAATCCTGTACGATAACTCATACATAGGATACGTCTGTGGTGGAGATATCCCCGGGATAGTTGAAGGAAAGCTCAGGGCCACGGGACAGCCAGGCTGGCACATAATCGACCTCTATCCCACCATCCAGAAGCAGAGAAACTTCGCCGACGAGGCGTTCGAAATCCCGTTTATTTACCGGCTGCCTTTTTTAAATTGGGACTCCCATCCCCAGGGTTACCACTTTCGTTACGCGTTTAAGGTAGAGGGCTGAGGTGAGTTCAAATGAAAAACGCAGGACGGAGATGTCAAGGTAAAAAACTGACCAGGAGGAATTTTTTCAGGCTTGCAGGAGGGTCTGCCCTGTCACTTACGCTACCCTTTGTGGGACGCTTAGCTTCATCGTCATCTAGGACTCTTAGAATTGGCGGAATATTCTCGCTCACAGGCCCAAACTCTCCCGTGGGAAGGACGATAAGGGATGGTGCAAGGATTGCGATTGAAAGGATAAACACGGATGGCGGAATTGCCGGAGCGGCAGCGCTGGAATTAATTATGATGGACGGGAAGACTTCCCAGTCCGGGGCATCGGATGCGGCGAGGAGGCTGGCGAATAGAGGTGACGTGAGTTTTGTCCTAGGTCCGCTCATCGGGACGCATGGGGCAGCCAGCCAGCCGATTCTTGCGGCTGCCGGTATCCCCCAGATATTCTTTGGAACGGCGGTGGGGTTTACCGAGCGGCACGACAGATATCCCCTCTCCATAAGGTTTGGAACGAGTACTGCCCTCCAGACCGCTCCGATACTGAAATATGCCCACGATGTGCGAGATGATAGAAAACTTTTCCTTCTTGCCCCCAACAATCAACAGGGAAGGGATTTCCGGAGGGTTCTCGCCAAGCAAATGGGCAAGTTAAGCCGGGCGGAGCTTGTCGGGGCGGAATTCTACCCCCCGTTCAACCGAGACTTCTCCTCCCTGTTTACCAGGGCAGTTAACTCCGGGGCGGATGGCCTAGTAGTCGGCACGGGAATACCCCCCGATCTGGTCTCCATAGCCAGGGAGTTTCACCGTCAGGGAGTCAGCACTAGGGATTTCAGCTATTATACGGGTCAGACTCCGAACGGCTCGGTCGGGTTTTACGAAGGGGCCGTGGAGCAGGGTATTGGTAGCGGAATAATATACTCCTGGCATTACGAACGAGGGTCATACGGGAGAGAGTTTGAACGTGACCACCCCCCAAGAGAAGCTGAAGATATGGAAAGTGCCTTCGTGGAGGAATTCGGTGCGCCCCCAGATTCACCACCGTCCGCCAGCTGGGGCTGGGGGAGTGTCCGTATATTGAAGCAGGCCATCGAAGGCCTTGCGAATGAGAGAAGCACCTCCTTTGTACTATCCCTTTTGGATTCGGGAAGGTTGCCCCGCGAGACGATCTCGTACATACTGCCTTCGGGTAAGTCAGCCGAATCAGGTCCAGAGTTTTCCACGCCCTTCGGTAATGCCGGTTTCCTCGCCTGCGGCCAGTTTAACGTCAGGTTGGGAGTTGCCACGTTCAGAGGTAAGAAAAACCTCCTCCTCAAGGACCGGGGTTACGGTGAAGATATACTCGGTCCGTTGTGTCCATAGTTAAGGGAACGAGCCATGACCCCGTCAATGCTCTTGCCGAAGTTTTTGTTCGACGGGTTGTTTGTCGGAAGCTATTACGGCCTTATCGCCCTGGGAATCGCCATAATATTCGGAGTACTGAAGGTCGGGGACGTCGCGCAGGGTGGACTCTTTGTCCTGGGTGGCTACCTCACCTACACCCTGGTCGAGACGCTCGGATTGGGCTACTTTCTCTCGCCAGTAATAGTCGTCCCGGTGACCGCGGTTATCAGCCTTATGTACGGGACCCTCGTCTACAGGAAGATACGTGAACACGGGATCGCTCCTACCTTCCTGGCTGCCGTAAGCCTGCTGTTAATAATTCAGAGCCTGCTGGCAATTGGTTATGGTGAAAGGGTAAAGACGGTCAGGTCTCCCATCCATCCGGTGAGCGTAAACGTCGGGGGGACGGCGATATATTCGCACAAGCTTTTTGTAGTACTGGTGACTGCGGCAACCGCCTGTCTCGTTTGGTACGCGGTAAAGAAGACTAAATGGGGTAGGTCCCTTCGCGCCCTGTCGGGAAACTACGAGATAGCCGTTCTTTCAGGAATAAACCCGACTATTACCACCGGCATTGCCTTCGCTATCTCCGGGGCGTTAGCGGGTTTTTCCGGATTCCTAACTGCGCCCGTGTACTCGATGACCCCTTTTTCGGGAAGGTTGACTGTGTTGAAGGCCTTCGTTATCTCTCGGATTGGCGGTGGTTCGGTTCCCACTGTAATTGGTCTTGCGGTTATGCTTGGCCTGTCGGAGTCGTTAACGTCCGCTTACTTTCTTGGCGAATTTAGCAACCTGATCCCCTTTGTTCTGTTAATCGGGATAACCCTGCTCAACCCGGACGTGCTGGGTCCGGAGGAACGGAGGCGGATAACAGGAAGGAGTTTGCGGGAGAGAAGATCTAAAAAACCAGCCTATACGGGCTATTTCTCCCTGATATTGCCGGTAATGTTTTTGCTTCCCGCGATCGTCGACCTCCCCCGTTATTTTACGCACCTGGGGGTCACCGTGGGCACGCTGTCGATCGCCGTTATGAGCGTCGATCTGCTTTACGGTTACGTCGGACTCCCCTCGCTCGTCCAGGGGGGGTTCTTTGGCGTAGGGGCATATGCTGCAGGGGTAATTACGCTCGAATTGGGGGGTGCTATGTTGTATTCCCTCCTCGGTGCCGTCGTGTCAGCCGGTGTAATCGGGTTCGTCGTCGGCGTTATGGGAGTACGAGCGGGGCGACACTGGACCTCGTTTACCTTTATCGTCACGATTATCTTCACCGTGATCGCCACAAATCTGGTCTCGCTTACCGGGGGACCCGGTGGCTTACCCGGGATCACCGGGTTAACCGTCAGGTTACCTCTGTTAGGCAGGTTCAACTTCAATCCTTTTGCAAACCCCTGGAACTTTTACCTCCTCGTGTTTGCCATATTTGCCCTCACCTATGTGGGAAAAAACCTGATTATCAGGTCTCGGTTTGGTCGATCAATTGAAGCGATACGCGAGGACGAAGTCCTGGCGGAGTCGATAGGTATACCGGTTGGAAGGTACAAGGTACTTGTGTTTGTCTTAAGTGCCGTTACGGCCGGTCTTGGCGGCGCCCTTTATGCTCATTACATGACCTACATAAACCCGGAAATGTTCAACTTCGTGACCTCGTTCAAATTTTTGATGATGGACCGAATTGGTGGAGTGGGCCACCCTCTGGGGCCGATCGTTGGGTCTCTGGCCGTTACTACTCTTGAGGACCTGACGGACCCCCTCAACTCCTACCTGGGCCAGGTGATATTCAGCGGAACCCTTATCGTGACGCTCATGTGGCTACCTGACGGCGTGGTCGGGCTTGCCGGACGGTTTTTCGGAAGGTTCTGGAGTAAACGGTCTGGCGCTGCTTCTGAAAAAGAAACGGGGGGTGAGTAGAGCGTTTCGGTTAACGGGCCGCCAGGATTATGAGGGAGATACTGAGGTTGAACGACGTCAGCAAGGAGTTCGGCGGCCTTAAGGCTGTCCATCGTGTGAACCTGTCGATAAACGGGGGGAGGACGATCGGCCTGGTGGGTCCCAACGGTGCAGGAAAGACGACCTTGTTCAACCTGATTAGCGGTTTCTTGCCCCTCACTTCAGGTGATATTTACTTTAAAG
>JAGXLQ010000214.1 GCA_018334595.1 Candidatus Bipolaricaulota bacterium
AGGAAAGTAGAACTAATCATCCGCCTCTGTGTGGGCAACCAAGCGATTTCCAAAAGACCCTACTACTATAGCCGAACCAAATAAAACCGCATAGAACGCCAACGAGGACACACTGTAACAGCTGGTGATGTGTAATGGTAGAATATCAGGGAAATTAACCTCTTCCCTCTTTAATCAAAAAACCTGCTGGTTTTCGGAGTTGGTTTTTTGATTTTCCTTTCTCCTGATCGGGGAAGAAGCCAAAGTCTTTACCTCCCGGTAAGGTCTTTGTGCTTCAGGGGATAAAGCGGGGGCTTTTTTCGGAGATATTTTACAGTGTATCGCAACGGAAGTGTTTTTTAGACCGTTGTCCATCAGGCCCGCTAGATATTTTCTTATGTCCCTCTTTTCGACATCTCCGACATGTGTTTCGCTTTTGATGAAGTCAGAGAAATTATCGAAGACGTAATCGTAAAGCTTCAGAGTCTGGTCAGCCCTTCCCTCTACCTTGGCCATCAACATAAAATCTTCCACCGCTTCATCGAGGGTGACATCTTCTCGTAGGTGGGCTTCAATTTCACCTTTATTTTTACTGAAAACCCACTGTTTTTCGAGGGGGACCCGTACGCTTGCTTGCGCCAGTTCATGTAAATATTCGGAAACAAGCGGAAAATGATTTTCATGCTGCCTGCCCCAACTGACAGGGGCGATGCGAGAGTGGTGGGTGGTACTGGACTTGAACCAGTGGCCTCTTGCACGTCAAGCAAGCGCTCTCCCAACTGAGCTAACCACCCATTGATGGCAATATGAGAGGCGGCGCCCGGATTTGAACCGGGGATGGGGGATTTGCAATCCCCTGCCTTAGGCCCCTTGGCTACGCCGCCAAAAGCCAAACTATTATAACTCCCATTATTTTGCCCTTCAAGTACCGTCTGGCCCCCGTTCTATAAATGGAACTTTGGACTTACCTTCTAGACCACAATGTTGACCAGGTTACCGGGGACGACGATGAACTTCTTTATCTCCTTTGAATCGACCTTCTCGTTTACTCGATCTATCTTTAGCACCTTTTCACGTAGTTTTTCCTCGTCGTCGTCGATTCCTGCGGGGACCTTGATGTGTGCTCTTACCTTGCCGTTTATCTGGACTGCGAGTTCACTCTCTTCTTTCTCCAGGGCGGACTCGTCCCAACCGGGCCAGTCGGCTTCCAGAATAGAATGGTCGTGGCCCATCCTGTGCCAGAGTTCCTCGCCGATGAAGGGGGTAAAGGGAGAGATGATCAAGGTTAACCTCTCCAGCCCCTCCTTGAGTAACCCGGGGTCGGGATCCTCTTCAGACAGCAGGCGGTAAAATTCGTTCGTGAGCTCCATAACTGACGAGACCGCCGTGTTAAAACTAAACCCCTCGAGGTCCTCTGTGACCTCTTTGACCGTCTGGTTTATCTTTCTCCACAGGGCCTTCTCGTTGTCGGAGAATTCCTCCGGTTTCAGTTCGTGATCTTCTTCGAAGAGGTGGAGGTGTTCAGCTGCCAGCCGCCAGACCCGGGTAAGAAACCTGTGACTCCCCTTGACGTCCCTATCACTCCACTCGACGTCCTTCTCAGGGGGGCCGATAAACAGGGTGTAAATTCTCTCCGTGTCGGCTCCGTATTCCTCGATCAGGTCTTTCGGGGAGACCACGTTCTTTTTCGATTTTGACATCGATTCCATGGTTACCGCGAGTTCTTTCCCGCATTTGGGGCACTTATCGCCCTCTTCGACGTCTTCAGGGTTTATCCAGCCGTGATCCTCACATCTGTAGGCGAGGTGAGATATCATGCCCTGGGTGAACAATCTTTTGAACGGTTCGTCGAAGTCTACGAGGTTGACGTCGTTGAGGAACTTAGTGATAAACCTTGAGTAGAGGAGGTGGAGTATTGCGTGCTCGACTCCCCCCACGTATTGGTCGACCGGCAACCAATCGTTTACCGTCTCGGTATCAAATATCTCCTTCGAGTTATTCGCCGAGATAAATCTAAGGTAATACCAGCTGGAATCGACAAACGTGTCCATCGTGTCCGTATCCCGTTTCGCGTCAGCGCCACAGACGGGACAGGTCGTCTCTACGAACTCTTCGATTTCAGCAAGGCCCTTGTTGCCGATGAACTCCACGTCCGGGAGTTCCACCGGGAGGTCCTCTTCTCGGACCGGGACGGTCCCGCACTGTGGACAATGGACCATCGGTATCGGCGCGCCCCAGTACCTCTGTCTGCTGATTAACCAGTCCCTGAGCTTGTAGTTTACGGTGAAGTCCCCGGCGTCTCTTTCCTTGAGCCAGTTTCCAATTACCTCGTATGCTTTATCGGAGTTCAGTCCGTTGAACTCTCCAGAGTTGACCAGATATCCGGGTTCCTCGTAGGCGTCATCAAGGTCCCCAGTGGGTTCCCCCTTCTCTGGTGCGATTACCTCTACGATCGGTATATCGTACTTCTTTGCAAACTCAAAGTCCCTTTGATCGTGTCCGGGGACCGACATAATTGCTCCCGAACCGTATTCGGTGAGGACGAAATTTGCAATCCAGATAGGGATCTCTTCACCGTTGATCGGGTTGATCGCATATTCTCCCGTGAAGACGCCCTCCTTGGCCAATTCACCTCCGGCACGCCTGGTCTGGTCTATCCTCTTTGTCTTGTCCGTAAACGACCTGAGTTCTCCCTTTTTATCGGGATCTTCGGTATCCTCGATGACCGTTTCCACCAGCGGGTGTTCGGGGGCAAGAGCCATATACGTAGCTCCGAACAGCGTGTCGGGACGAGTGGTAAATACGTCGAGTTTCCCCGACCGG
>JAGXLQ010000046.1 GCA_018334595.1 Candidatus Bipolaricaulota bacterium
CAACGGCCGGCAAAACCGGAAGGTAAACGTATAGAAAAACCACAAACAGGAGTGAGAACATGAAAAAAGTTTTAATCGTGAGCCTCGCAATGTTAATTGCACTCGGTAGTGTCTTCGCCGTCACGGCGAAGGAGTCAGGGGTATTGGAGATCTGGGCCGACAAGGTCCGCTACGAAGTCCTAAAGCCAATTGCAGAAGATTTTGAAGATGACTACAGCGTAGAGGTCAACCTATCACAAATAAACTACGACGACATCCGTTCTAAGTTCAACAAGGCCGCTCCTTCAGGTGAAGGGCCGGACATACTCATAGGAGCCCACGACTGGACCGGGGAGTTGGCTCAAAACGGCCTACTTGAACCCGTGTTGATGGACAATGACTTGAAGGAAAAATTTACGGAAGTTGGGCTGGAAGCATTCACGTACAACGATAAGGTCTACGGGCTTCCATACTCTATGGAAGCGATCGCGCTATTTTACAACAAGGAATTAGTCGAAAATCCCCCGGAAACCTGGGACGAGTTGCTGGCGATCTCCGAGGATTTAACCGATCCAGAGAAAAAACAATACGGTTTCGTCTATCCGGGGACCGGCGATCCCTATCACACGTATCCTTTCATCAGCGCTTACGGGGGATACATCTTCAAATACGAGGGGGGATTCGACCCCAACGACCTCGGCTTAAGCACCGAAGGAGCACTTAAGGGCTTAAGGGTGCTCGATAATATGTACGAGACCGGCCTGATCCCACAGGGTATGGACTACAGCACATCTCAAGGCTTATTCACGGAAGGTCAGGCTGGAATGTGGATGACCGGACCCTGGGCGATAAGCGGCATCGAAAGCGCCGGAATTGACTTCGGCGTGGCCATGATACCACCAATGGAAGGGAACCAGCCAAAACCATTTGTCGGTGTCAACGGATTCTACCTCAGCGAGTTCTCGGAGGACAAGATCCTGGCGAACGAGTTTCTCGTCAACTACGTCGCATCCACTAACGTAATGCAGAAACTCTACGAGGAAGGTAACCGCCCACCCGTGTTCAAACCCATTAGGAACGATGCAGCTAAGGACCCTGCCACAAAGGCGTTCTTGGACAGTGCAAGCGTAGGAACCCCAATGCCCAATATCCCTGAAATGAACGCCACGTGGGGTGCACTTACGGACAAGTTGCAGTTAATCTCTCAACAGAAACAGGACCCGAAGACGGCAATGGAATCTGCCGAAGAGATAATTCGACAAGCGATTGGCGAAGGAGAATACTAAACTTTCGCTCCTAAGGATTAGCCACCTTCAGCAAGGTGGCTAATCCTCTCTTTTCCAGCGAAATTTTCTCATGAAAAAAATTAATAACGGCAACCTTCTGGGGATCAGCATAAAGATACTGCTTTTGGGGGTACTGGACGCCGTCGTGATCTGGGCGTCTACCACCCTCTTTCTCCAGACAGAGTACGGCTTTGCCGCTGCCTTGATTGTTGGAGCCAGCTTGATAAACTACATCTTTTTAAACGACCGTACGTATCCCCTGCGGTACATGGTCCCGGGAATGATCTTCCTGTTCGCCTTCGTAATCTATCCCATCGGCTACACTTTCTATATCTCCTTCACCAATTACGGAACTGGTCACATCTTGAACAAAAAGCAAGCGATACGAAACATAGAATCCCAGTACTTTCAGCCTGAAGACCCCGTATCTTATTCCTTCAACGCCTACAAGAGCGAAGAAGGGGATATGCGAGTGATATTGAAATCACGGGAGAGCGAAGAGACCCTCCTCACGGACGGAGAAACGATCGAGAAGGTCGACCTTACCGGCGACCGCTTTGTCGACGAGGACGGAGACGGGGTGGTGGATAAGTTTGGAGGGTTCCACTTAATGAACAGGTCTGAGATAATTCAGTCCTTACAACAACTGCAGGAATGGAAACCAGAGGTCAACGGGTCTTCCATTCGGATGAGCAGTTTAAACCGCTTCGACCAGAGGATACCTCAGTACGAATACTTAAAGGAAAAAGACGCCATAAGGGACCGTAAAACCGGTGAATTGTTCCGACCAGTCGAAGGGACTTTCACTTCCACGACGAGCAATAGAACCCTCGACCCGGGGTTTAAAGAGACTGTTGGGTTGAAGAACTTCAACCGCATTTTCACGGACCCCCTTATTACCGGACCGTTCTTCCGAGTCTTCACTTGGACCTTCATATGGGCGCTACTGTCGGTCCTGACTACTTTTGCACTCGGCCTGGGAATTGCCCTCGTGTTAAACGACGACAAACTTTATCTAAAACCGCTTTACAAAGGTCTGCTAATTTTACCCTACGCCATCCCGGCATTTATCTCCGCCCTTATCTGGCGAGGGTTCTTTAATACCAACGTAGGGATAATCAATACCAAGCTGATGCAACCCCTCTTTGGGCTAAGCCCCGGGTGGTTTCAAGACCCCATGCTGGCAAAGGTAGCAGTTTTGATAGTCAACCTCTGGCTCGGTTTTCCCTACATGATGATAGTCTGCCTGGGCGCGCTACAGAGCATTCAACCCGAGTTCTACGAAGTAGCCAAGGTGGACGGCGCCTCGCCCTGGCAGCAGTTCAAAAAGATTACCATGCCCCTGTTGATGATCTCGATCGCCCCACTGCTGATCGGCTCATTTGCCTTTAACTTCAACAACTTCAACATCATATACCTAGTGACGAGAGGGGAGCCGCCAATTGTTGGGGCTACTACAGCCGGTTCTACGGATATCCTCATCTCTTACACCTATAAACTGGCTTTCGGGGGACAAGGAGCAACTCAGTACGGTCTGGCAGCAGCCATCTCCATCATTATCTTCCTTATCATCGGCACTATCAGCGCGATAAACTTCCATTATACAGGAGCCCTCGAGGAGATGAGTGAAAATGTATAGCCTGAAATCATTTGGGGGCAAAATATGGAACTGGTTCTTTGACAGAGGGTTCAAACACTTGATCATGCTAGCAATACTCGCCTTTGTCCTGTTTCCCATAGCGTGGATCATCTCAGCCTCGATCAACCCAGTAGGATCACTATCCGCCCAGAGGCTTATTCCGGAAAACCCGACTTTTCAAAATTATTTGCTCTTTTTTCGCGGTGGTGCCGAGCAATACGATGCCCCCTTCCTGCTCTGGCTCTGGAACAGCCTCAAGCTCTCTGTCCTAACGGGCCTACTGGGTACTGCCATGTGTGCCTTGGCCGCTTACGCCTTCTCCAGGTTTAGATTTACCGGCCGAAGGTCGGGATTGCTGGGCCTGCTGCTCGTGCAGATGTTTCCGCAGATGCTGGCCATGGTTGCAATTTACTTTTTGCTTCTTTCCATCGGGGATCTGGCCCCCTGGCTTGGCCTAAACACGCATCTGGGCTTATTAATGGTCTATTTGGGAGGATCCTTGGGGTTTCACACCTGGCTGATGAAGGGGTTTTTCGATTCCATTCCCCATTCAATAGAGGAATCTGCCCGGGTTGACGGCGCATCTCACCTTCAGGCGTTTGTAAGGATAATCCTGCCGCTGGCACGGCCCATGCTTGCAGTTATATTTATCCTAACGGTCATCACAACTTACTCCGACTTCATCCTCGCCAGCATTTTACTACAGGACACCGAACAGTACACGTTGGCTGTAGGTCTACAGTTGTTCATCTTCGGTAGTTACAACCAGAGGTGGGGAATATTCGCTGCCGCCGCCTTAATCGGTGCCCTCCCGATCGTCGCTCTGTTTTTGAGCCTACAGGACCAGATAGTCGCCGGTTTGACGAGAGGTTCGGTTAAGGGGTAAATTGAGAAACTTTACAGGAGGAAGACAACTAATGAGTCAGGACCAACCATCGGTAGCGTATTTTTGTATGGAATACGGTCTGGCCTCTGAGATGAGGATTTACGCAGGAGGACTGGGGATCTTGGCGGGTGATATTCTCAAAGCGGCAAATGACTGCAACTACCCACTGATCGGCGTGGGTATACTCTGGCGTCAGGGCTATACGGAACAGGTAATCGACGAGGACGGGAGGCCGGTCGATTGTTACCCCCGTAACGACTACATCTACGAATATCTCGAGGACACCGACGTAGAGATCACGGTAGAGGTTAGAGAGGAGGAAGTATCATGCAAGGTCTGGAAGCTTGAGAAGTACGACAATTCACCGCTGTATCTGTTGGACACTAACCTGAAAAAAAATAAACAGAAATGGATCACGGGACAGCTCTACGGATGGTTCGAGGAGGAAAGAGTCGCCCAGGAGATAGTTCTCGGAATCGGCGGTATCAGAGCGCTTCGTGAGCTCGGAATTGAGCCTGACCTCTATCACTTCAACGAAGGCCATGCCGTACTGGCTGGGACGGAAATGATCAGAGAAAAGATGGAGGAAGGAAGTGGTTTCAAAGAGGCATTGGATAGCACTAAGGACAGAATAGTGTTTACCACCCACACGCCGGTCGAGCAGGGTAACGAAGTACATACCCACAGAATACTACAGTATATGGGCGGGTATAACGGATTGGACAGGGAGCAGATGACGAGGATTGGAGGGTCCCCCTTCAACATGACCGCCGCCGGCCTGAGGCTATCAAAGGTCGCCAACGGCGTCTCGCAGTTGCACGGGGAGACAGCGAGGGACATGTGGAAAGACGTGGAGGGCCGTTCGGAGATCAAGGCGATAACAAATGGTATTCACCAGAAGACCTGGGTGGATCCGGCGATCGTACGGGTTAAGGACGATAAGGCAAAACTATGGGAAGAACACCAGCGGTTGAAGGGGGACTTGATCGATCACGTAAACCGGGAAACGGGGGTACAGTTTGACGAGGATAAATTGCTCGTCGGGTTCGCCAGGCGAGCCGTACCTTACAAGAGAGCAGACCTTATATTCACCCAGGAGGAAAGAATCAAACCCTACCTCGAAGACGGAAGCCTTCAAGTTGTTTTCTCCGGTAAGGCCCATCCCCTAGATGACGAGGGAAAGGGCATAATTACCAAGCTGGTAAGAAAAGCCGAGGATTACCCTGGTGCGGTAGCCTTTTTGCCGGACTACAGGATGGAGACGGGAAAGTTACTCACTCAGGGATCGGACGTCTGGCTTAACAACCCCAAAAAGCCCATGGAGGCAAGCGGAACCTCGGGAATGAAGGCCGCCATGAACGGGGTACTTAACTTAAGCGTGCTGGACGGATGGTGGCCTGAGGCCTGTCAGCACGGTGTAAATGGCTGGCAGATCGGGGACGGCTATACCGGAGAAAACCAGGACGAACACGATGCAAATGCGCTTTACGACGGACTCATCAACCGGGTAATCCCGAGGTATTACGAGGATGAATCTAAATGGAGGGATATGATGGCGGAAAGCGTGAAATCCACCTATGGCCGTTTCTCCGCACGCAACCTCATCGAAAATTATCGTCGGGAACTCTACACGTACTGAAAGAACATCCAGGGCACGGAGAACGTAATTGAGTTATCCCTCCTGAAACGATATAGTTAGTCTGTAATCGTAAGGACTTCAATCGGTACGTGGTAAACGATGGCTACAGAACGAGATAGGATTATTTTCTATACGGACGGGGCATCAAGAGGTAATCCCGGGGACTCCGCTTGGGCGTATATTTTGCTGAGCGAGAACGGAGAGCAACTCGCCAGCCAGTCCGGATATATTGGAAGGGGGACTAACAATCAGGCGGAGTACTTCGCGGTAATTCGGGCACTACAACGGGCGTCTGAGATCACCACTGGCACCCTGGAAGGTTATTCGGATAGCCAGCTGGTTGTAAACCAGATAACTGGCAAATGGAAGGTCAAAAACCCGGAACTTAATCGCCTATGCAATCGGGCTAAGGAACTACAGGAAGATTTCGTGACGGTTTCTTTCAAACACGTGCCAAGAAGTCACGAGATGATTGCCCACGTAGACGGGATGTGCAACGATACCCTGGACAGTATTCAAAGCTTTTGAGGTGGGGGTTGGTTGTGCTTATCCCAACAACTACACCGCCGCGTGGTAAACTCAAGCTACCTAGTCGACTTGAGACTTAACTAGGGTGTTTTCGCTGATGACAGACCATAAATACAACATCGAGAGGGACATTGACAGAATCATTTACACAGAAGGGGAGATTCAGAGGCGGGTGAAGGAACTGGGGGTAGAGGTAGACGAATACCTGGAGAGAAACGTGTCTAAAGAGGAGATATGGTCCAGGCCCCCCATCGCCGTCTGCATCTTGAGGGGGGCATCAGTCTTCATGGCCGACTTGACTAGGTACATGGAAGTCCCCATCGAGTACGACTTCATGTCCGTTTCCACATATGGAGACGCAACTGAGCCGGGAGAGGTTCGTGTCCTCAAAGACCTCGACAGGTCCATTACCAACAGAATAGTTATCGTCGTCGAGGATATCGTGGACACCGGAGAGACGTTACACCATCTTCTCAGGGCATTTCATGCCCGAAGCCCGAAGGCGATCAAAGTTAGCAGCTTATTGGATAAGAGCAGCAGGCGTAAGAAGGACGTCGACATTGATTTTAAGGGTTTTGACCTGGAAGAAGACCTCTTTCTTGTAGGGTACGGGATGGACTACGCAGGCAAGTACAGAAATTTACCATTTATCGGCACCCTGAAGGAGGAGTTAATCGACGAATAATGCCTATCTACACCGTTGGACTTGAATCGTCCTGTGACGAAACCGGAGTTGGCGTTATTGAAAATGGGTCAAAAATCCTGTCAAACAAGATCTACTCCCAATCCCAAATCCATGAAAAATACGGAGGAGTGGTCCCGGAAATTGCCTCCCGTAACCACCTAAAAAAGTTCGGACCCCTTCTCGGGGAAGCACTATCCGAGGCTAACCTGAACCTGCAGGACATCGATTTAATCGGGGCAACGTACGGACCGGGCCTTGTCGGCCCCTTGCTGGTTGGACTGTCCCTGGGTAAGTCGCTGGCGTACTCTCTGGAATTACCCTTCTACGGAGTAAACCACCTCGAAGCTCATGTCTTCGCCCACTTTGCATCCGGTGCCGTGTCTCCTCCCTTCCTCGCCCTCCTCGTCTCCGGAGGACACACCAGCCTCGTTCTAGTTCAGAGATGGGGCAAGTACAGGCGGCTTGGTGAAACTAGAGACGATGCTGTTGGAGAAGCATTTGACAAGGTCGGGCACATGACGGGTATCGGCTATCCAGCCGGCCCAAAAATCGACGAGATCAGCAAGAAGGGCAACGCAACCAGTTTTGACTTCCCCCGACCGATGATTGATTCTGGACTCGACTTCTCTTTTGCAGGCTTGAAGAGCGCCGTTTCTCGAGAAGTTGAAAAAGACGGGAACTACAACCTCCCTGATCTACTGGCCTCCTTTCAGGAAGCTGCCGTGGACACACTTACCGAAAAGGCGATCAGGGCAGCAAGAGAGGAAGAGGTAGATCATATCTCGGTCATGGGAGGTGTTTCGGCCAACTCGAGGTTGAGGGAGAAACTCGGTGCCGCCGCGACCGAATACGGGCTAACAACGTCCTTCCCGCCTCTGGATCTATGTACGGACAACGGAGCTATGATAGGCATTACCGCCGCCTACAAGCATCTCAACCAGGAGAAACCGTCACCGCTTGAACTCGGACCCGACCCCTCCTTAAACCTGGGCTAGAAACATACTACAGCCCGAAGCAACCTGGAGGCTTGCACCAGCTGGTTCCACTCACCCGCCGACGCCAATCTCTGCAAACCGACAAGTCAGTCCATCTATATATTTCTACCCCAAGCCGTCCGGAAGGGCAACACCATGCTTCCTCCCGACTGATTGTGTGGGGGGGTGAGGGCATCTTAATTTCCCTCCGTCAAACGGCTCGTGAGACACCTAAATGTTTGTTCCATCCTATCGATTCCCGTTACTCCACGGATAGAGTACCGTGGAGTAACATTTACTAAGACGTTTTAGTCACCGTAGTCGATAATCTACGTGTATCGTGATGTGATCATTATTCAGAGTTTTGCGGTTGATTGGTGAGCATAATTGGACTTAGTCCTTCTATTGGATGGAAATATTCTTATTGCAGACTCAAAGCCTTTTCACGTATTAACACAACGATAATCCGGAGGCGTTGACGACCCGGTTTATCTTCTAGATATTCGCAAGCGTACCCTGAACGTCGAGCAGGCCATAGCCGGAAAACTCGTCTCTGCCGGCCCTGCCTGCATCTCGAGTAGAGTTTCTAAGTGCGTCCTTCAGTTCCAACAACCAGATTTCAGGATTTCGAGAGGCTATTAACGCTGCAGTACCGGATACGTACGGCGCGGAGAAGGAAGTTCCAGACCCAGTAGCAAAGTCACCACCTGGCTTCCAGACAAAACTTCGGACCCGGAGACAACGAGCTCGACATGAGGACCGAAGTTCGAGAAACTGCTGACCTCGCCGTTCTTGTTTACCGAGCCAACCGTAAATACTTCATCCCAACAACCATAGTAACCAAATCACTTCCGTTGTTTCCCACAATGCCGACAACGAGCACTCCGCGGTCCTCTGCCCGCGTAATAGCGTCGTGTACAATCACCGGAGGAACTATGCTGGCGTACAGCGAGAGGTTGATTATTTTTACGCCGTTGTCTACAGCGTAATCAATCGCCCCGGTAAGTTCCCTCCCAGTCGCAGGTGAAAAATTTCCCTAGGGGTCAAGAAAACGCGGGTCTATTATCGAAACCCTCGGCGCAACCCCACCGGCACCAGTTCTTTCGCTGTAACTGGAAGCTATCAAACCAGCGATAAAAGTACCGTGGTAATGGTAACGTCAGCCGATCCACGCCGGAGTCG
>JAGXLQ010000047.1 GCA_018334595.1 Candidatus Bipolaricaulota bacterium
GGAAAAGAAAAAGAAGCCGAAACCAGAGTGCGGCACCGACCCGAATTTCCTGAGGTCGAAATACCATTGATAGGGCTCTTGGGGTAGTCCAGCTTCCTCCATTCTACTTTTTTGCAGGCCGAGGTCGTCGATCCTCTGGCTGCCGCCGATCAACTCACCGTAACCATCGGGGGCGATCAAATCAGCGGTGTAGACCTCTTTGCCATCGGGCGTGGGTTCCATGTAAAACGGCTTGATTCCCCTGGGAAACATTTCAATGAAAACAGGCTTCTTAAAATGATCACCGAGAGCCGTTTCCGCAGGTGCGCCAAAGTCTTCACCGTATTCCATGTTTACGCCCGCTTCGTTTACGATATCTATCGCTTCCTTGTAGGTGATACGGGGAAAAGGTAGCTCGACGCTGTCCACGAGCTTTTCCGTGTTCACGCCTAGCTCTTCGAGTTCTCCGCTTCTTTTCTCCACGACGCTGTTGACTACGTAGTTTAACATCTTTTCCTGAAAGTCTAGGTTTCCTTCGTGTTCAACCCAACTCAACTCCGCTTCAGCCATCCAAAATTCCGTCAGGTGTTTTCTGGTCTTTGACTTTTCCGCGCGAAATACTGGACCGATCCAGTAAACCTGCCCCAGAGCTGCTGACGTTGCTTCTAAATATAGTTGGGAACTTTGCGTTAGATATGCCGACTCTCCAAAGTAATCGGTTTCAAACAACGTTGTGGTTCCTTCCACGGAAACCCCGGTCAGTATCGGGCCTTCCGTAGCAATCAATCCCGATTCGTCAAAGAACTCCCTGAGGGACTGCAAAAATTGGTGACGTACTCTTAAGACCGGGGCTGCCCCCTTCTCTCTAATCCAGAGGTGCCTGTTATCCATCAAGAATCCCACGCCGTGTTCTTTTCGGCTGATGGGGTAGTCTTCGTCAACTTCCTGATATGCTTCTATGTCCTCTACGCCAATTTCGTAACCGATCGGAGCCCGCTTATCTTCCCTGACCTGACCGGTCACGATAATTGAGGACTCAAGTTTGAGGTTGGCAGCGTAGTCGAACAGCTCGTCCGAGACCTGATTAGCCTTGAGAACCCCCTGAATCAAGCCGGTGCCGTCTCTTATCTGGAGAAAATGTATACCCCCGCTTGACCTTCTGTTATAGAGCCATCCCTTGATCTTAACCTTTTCGTCCTCGTGGTCACCAACATCCGAGATGAAAATTGTTTGCGTAGAAGACATTTCCTTTCTCACTCCTTTAGCTCAATCTCTTGATAAACTGCTCATGTATTAGCCCGTTACTCGCAACTATCCCAGCTGAGTCGTAAATGTCGTGCTCTCCCCCCTGAAAGTCCGTAACGGTCCCCCCGGCCTCCCTTACGATAAGTGACCCGGCAGCGATGTCCCACGGCGATAGATCTAGTTCCCAGAAGCCGTCGAGCCGTCCCGCCGCTACGAAAGACAGGTCTATTGCTGCTGACCCGTCTCTACGTATGCCACGAGTCTTTCGTGTGAGTTTAGAAAAAACCTCGATAGCTTGAGGTACAAGGTCCTTCTCGTACGGGAATCCAGTTACTAGCAGTGAATCTTCAAATGATCCGGTGTTGGAAACACGAACACGGTCGCCGTTTAGCCGGGCCCCCTTACCGTCAATTGCCCAGAACGTCTCGCAGAGAACGGGCAAATGGACGACCCCTACAGCAGTATCTCCGCGGATCTCGACCGCGATGGAGACGCTGAATAGGGGATAATCATAGACAAAGTTTGTAGTCCCGTCGACGGGGTCAATTATCCACCGGATATCGTTTCCCTCTATTTCAACCTCTTCTTCAGCTAAGATCGAGTGGTCCGGAAACTTCTCACGGATTTTGCTTACGATTAAATCCTGTGAGGCATGATCGAATTGAGTTACTAGGTCGGTCGGACCAGACTTGTGAGAGACCTCCCGTTTTTTTTCTCGGCCTTCAAGCAGGAGTTCGCCGGCTTCTTCCGCCGCCTCCCTGGCTACCTCGAGTAGGTCTTCTTCCATATCTAGGTTAAAGTTTTTCGTTCATTAATTCCACTACCTCGGATGCGCTGCTAATGGCGCCTTCCTCTAACTCTTTTCTCCTCTTCTCAGTTTTGCTAACGAATTCGTCGTCCGTTATTGATCCAAGGTTGATGTCAACGTTCAAGAGTGCCGTTCTGGTCGCCGCTTCGGCGAGAATTGCCGAAGCCCCAGCGTCCGTTACGGCGTGAGAGTTTCCTGTTTTTGCACACTCCCTGCTTAGGTCGAGGACCTCTTTCGCGAGTTCAGCCATTTTGAGGGGTGGTTTAGTAGCCCCCTTTAACGCCTTCTGCAGTTGAACTCTCCTGCTTTCCTTATCTTCTTGCGTGTCTCTGGGTGCTCTATAAGCGTCCATTACTCTGTTGTAGGCTTCCATGTCCTCGGCTATTGCCTCCAGAAACTTCTCCCTGAGATCGTTGGCCTCGGACAAAAGCGATTCGTAATCATCAGAGACGTCCTCGTAACCAGATTTTCCAACAGTAAGGTTGGCGACCATTGCTGACAACGCTGCGGAGAGGGCCCCTGCCACGGCAGCTGCCGATCCACCCCCAGGGGCAGGTTTGTCAGACGCTAGGTCTGAGAGAAAGTCTTCCATTACCTGATCTCTTGCCTTGGCTTGATTTGCGTTGCTGTCGTTCATTGAATTGTAGTCATTCCTCCCTTGCCCAGTAAACTCTTACCAGGCGCTCGTTATTAGCGGATTTGATTTCTAACTTGCCATCGTGGGCTCTCTTAATTGCCTTGCCAATTCTGCGAGCGAGGTGCTCGTTAGTGGTGGCGATCTCCAAGGTATTTGAGTCGCAGTTTGCCCACATTATCTGTTGTAGTGGTCTAGTGCTTTTCGCCTGTTTCTCGTTGTTTCTTGCTATGGCGATGATCTCTTCCTTGTGTTCTCTTAAATAATCCCCCGACAGATATACCAAGCCCTCGGGATTTTTGTCTCTTTTTCTTCTGCAGGCCGGGCATAGAGCTTCATTGAGGTTATCTTCCGGGACCTCACCGTTTATCCATCTTCCTTCCCTGTAAACCAATCCACAGCTGGTGCAGAAAGTTGGTTCCTTGTACTTTCTCCCTTCGTAGTATGGGTTCTTTGATTCGTGCCCTACATCACCTCTTCGAGCTTCTTCCACTCTTATCACCTCGGAACTAATTCGGTCGAGGGCTAAGGAAGTTAACGATCTCCGTTTTTATTCTTCGAGAAGATCTTCAAGGTATTCGATCGATTCGCCTACCGTTTGTAGATTTTCCGCGTCTTCGTCTGGAATCTCCAGCCCGAATTCATCTTCGAACTCCATGATCATCTCTACGGTGTCAAGCGAATCCGCACCCAGGTCCTCCACGTACGAGGCATCCGTCGTTAATTCGTCCTCGTCTACCATAAGCTGCCTGCTGATAATTTCCTTAACTTGTGACTCAAGATCTTCCATATAAATACCTCCTAGGGTTATATTGGCTCGTAGTTAGCGTGATCAAGTCTAGCCAAATGACAAACCTCCGTCAACCCTGACGACAGTTCCCGTGATGTAACTGGCTTGATCGCTTAACAGAAACATGGTTGGTTCAGCGATTTCAGAGGGGTCAGCAAACCTTTCCAGGATGACGTTCTTTAAATAAGAGTTTTTCTTTCTCTCTGGAATGTCCCTGGTAAGTTCAGTATCAACGAATCCAGGAGCGACCACGTTGGCCCGGAGATTTCTCGACCCATATTCCTGCGCGACCGACTTTGTGAAGCCTATGATACCGGCCTTTGCGGCGGCATAATTTGCCTGGCCGGGGTTTCCCAGTATTCCCGAGACGGAAGAAATATTAATTATATTACCGATCCCGCCCTTTATGAGGTATTTTAACGCGGCTTTAGTACAGTTAAAAGTTCCCGAAAGGTTGACTTCAATAATCTTCGTCCACTGGTCTGGGGACATTCTCAACAGTAAGTTGTCGGCCGTTAGGCCTGCGTTGTTGACAAGGTAGTCTATCCTTCCGTGATGATCTACCGTCTCTCTTACAGAGTCGGTGACTGACTCGTAGTTGGAGATGTCAGTGGGTATGAATCCGCAGAGTTTGCCGAGCTCGTCTGCTGTTGCTTCGCCCTTTCTGCGGGAAAATATTTGAGTTTTAACTCCCCTTTCTACCAGTCGCCTCGTGATCTCTTTTCCAATGCCGGTTCCCCCACCGGTGACGATTGCGACCTCTCCTGAAAAGTCCATGTTAATACACCTCGTGAAAAGACTTGTTATCGATATTTGTGGATACTCGTCTCGTAAGGTTTTTCAGCGTTGAGTCAGGGCCAACCTCAATCGTCGTCTCTATCCCCAATTCTATCATCTTATGGACGTAGGCAACCCAGTCTACTGAGCCCGTCATCTGTCTTTTAATTAGTGACTTTATCGTTGAACCGTCCCTTACCGGGGTCCCAGAGACGCTGGAAATTATTGGCACGTCCGGGTCGTTAAAGGTGTATTCATCGATTACTCGGGAGAGTTCCTCTTCGACGTGGCTCATTAATGGCGAGTGAAACGGGCCAGATACGTCAAGTTGAATTGTTTTCCCACCTCTTTGCCTCGCCCTCTGCCCAGCGCGATCCAGACCATCCTTGCTGCCCGAGAGGACAACCTGTTTTGGGGAGTTGTAGTTTGCTACGGTAACTTCCCCGTCAGTAAGACCGATGAGTTCTTCGACTACTTCTCGCTCCAAACCAAGCACCGCGAGCATAGATCCTTCTGAGTTGACCGAGCTAGTCAACTCGCCTCTCTTTCTCACCAGCCGTAATCCGTCCTCAAAAGACAGCACGCCAGCCGCCGTCAATCCAGTAAATTCGCCCAGGCTATGGCCAACTATCAGGTCCGGCCGATAGCCTCTCTCCGTTAAAAGTACGTTCCGTGCGATTCCGTCGACGAAGATTGCAGGTTGTGCGTTGGCCGTTGAATTAAGTTCATCTTCCGGACCTTCGGAGATTAGTTCTAAAAACCCGAAATCAAGAATACCTTCCGCCCGGGCAAAAATTCTTCTTGCCTTGGGTTCGTCAAGTACGTCCGCGCTCATGCCTACGCTCTGTACGCCCTGGCCGGGGAAGAGGAACCCCTGACTTGTCGACAATTCTATTACCATTTGATGAGGGTAGCTCCGTAGGCCGCTCCGGCCCCAAATGCGGTTAGTAATACCAGGTCTCCGGATTGAATCGATCCGCCGGAAACGGCCTCTTCCAGGGCAACCGGAATGGTTGCCGTCGACGTGTTGGCATATCTATCAAGATTGACGATGACCCTATCCATCGTAATCCCCATACTTTTTGCCAGCTGTTTAATTATTCTGATGTTGGCCTGATGGGGTACTATCCAATCGACTTCGTCGAGTGAATAGCCTGCCTCCGTTAACACCTGGAGAGAAGACGACTTCATCATGTTGACGGCACTCTTAAATACTCCCTTGCCTTCCATCTCCACGTAATAATTTCTCCCGTCCTTATTTCCGTCTGCGGGTGGGAATCGTGTACCCCCACCTTCCAGTCTTATCAGCCTTGACTTTGAGGGATCGCCGAAGGTGGAGGACGCCAGTATTCTCCCGGTCGAGCCGGACCTGCTAACTACGCCAGCTCCAGCGGCGTCGCCGAACAATACGCAAGTGCTACGATCGTCCCAGTTGACAACTCTTGACAGCGCTTCGAGCCCGACTACGAGGACGTTATGGTAGTTACCGCTGAGCACGAAGTTGTAAGCTACGTCCAGTGAGTACAGGAAACCACTGCAGCCTGCTTTTAGGTCGAAGAAGGGTATCTCGGGTCTCAGGTCCAGCTTGTCCGCGACAAAGGGTGAAGAGCCGGGTATTGGCATGTCGGATACGTTTGTCGCTACCACGAGGAGGTCAACATCGTCGTTATCTATTGGTGCGTTGTCCAGGGCTTCTCTTGATGCTGATACAGCCAGGGATGAGGGGGGCTCATCTTTTTCCAGTACCCTTCTTTCTTTTATGCCCGTTCTACTGGTAATCCATTTATCCGAGGTTTCAACCATCTTTTCTAATTCTAAATTTGTAATTACTTTATCCGGCAACCCTTTTCCTAGTCCGACGATTCCGGGCGTCAGGAACGCCTCGTTATTTTCATTCACCAAAATCAACCCTCTTTATTTCTGCCTCTATCTCTCCGGGTAGGTCCCACCGGGAAGCTTGAGACGCATACAGTATCGCGTTCTTTATCGCTCTTGACTCCGATCTCCCGTGGGCAACAAAGACAACACCCCTTACTCCCAGCAAAGGTACCGCTCCGAACTGCGCGTAACTCAGTTCGTGCTTTAGCTTTTCCAGAACGGGGCGAAGGATGAAGCCACCTATCTTTGCCCTGAGGCTGGAAGAAATTGCTTTTTTAAAGAACCCTATAGTGCCCTCGGACCCCCCTTCAAATGCCTTAATAAGTATATTTCCCGTGAAGCCTTCACAGATGACGACGTCGGCGGGTGGATTCGTCAACAACAGATGTGGCTCGACGTTGCCGACGTACTTCAAGTCAGTTTTGTGGAGAAGGTCGATGGTCTTTTTCGTCAGGCGGTTACCCTTGGACTGTTCCGCGCCAATGTTGAGAATCCCGACCTTTGGTTCTTCCTTTCCCAGGACTTTCCTGGCGAAGGAATTTCCCATGATCCCAAACTGTGCGAGATTTCTCGCGTCGGCATCCGTGGTTGCCCCGATGTCGATCAGAATGACTTTGCCGCTCTTTACCGTCGGTATCACGCCCGCCAGACCCGGCCTAATAACTCCAGGTATTCGTCCAAGGTTGAAGAGTGCCCCCGCAACAACAGCTCCGGTATTTCCTGATGAGATAAATATTTGTGACTTGTCCTTAATAGCTTTGATCCCTTTTACCAGAGAAGAATCGGGGTTTTCCCTAACCGCCTTAGTCGGAGTATCCTCCATGGAGATACGATGAGGTGCATTGATGTAAGATATATTTCTTTGGTTGGATTCCTGACTCTCTACGTGCTGCCTATTGAACTTTTCGTCGCCTACGAGGGTAACCTGAAGGTCCCTGCCGCTCTCCGACTGTAGCGCCCCAATGGCTCCATTGATTATTTCCTCTGGGGGTGCATCGCCACTCTTTGTGTCAAGGAGAACTTTCATTCTTGATTTTTCCCTCGTGGTGTGAAGTTGGTGCCGAGGGCGGGATTTGAACCCGCACGGATGAAAAATATCCACATGGCCCTCAACCATGCGCGTCTGCCAGTTCCGCCACCTCGGCTAAAATCCCAGGTTAACTACAGAATGATAAAGTAAAGAAAAACTATATGCAACAGGGGGACAGCCCGCGGTTGATTCTGGCAGTTTGTTTGATCTTTTTTACGGGGCTGTTGAAGTCCGTTACAGTGACTCCAGGTAGGAGGTAAACCTTGCCCGTTGGAGATCAGTTGGGTAAAACACTCGTCGTTCTCGGGGGACTACTCATCCTGGTAGGGGGATTGTTACTATTTGGCGATAAAATTCCCTACATCGGGGGGTTGCCCGGGGACGTTCATTTTAACGGGAGAAACTTCGATTTTTACTTCCCGGTTGTCACAGGGCTGTTGATCTCGGGGCTTCTTACCGGCTTAATCTGGTTGTTTAAGTGGCTAACCCGGGGATAGGGCTCCTTGCACTTCTCGTTATTCCTGAATTAATAGCGAATATCTAGCCAATATCGCAGGGTTTATGGGGGAACAAACGAGATATGTTGCTTATTCTCCCGCATCCGACTTTCATCGCGGCCTCCTCGAGGAGGTTAACGGGATTGAAGAAGAGGTGGGGTATAGTGCGATGACGGAGGTTCAGGGCGGAAGTAAGGCCCTCATTTCTTCCTAAAACCCCTCGTTAAAGAAGACCCGTGCTGGTGGAAATACGTCCTCAAGGATCTCGGCCTTGTCCCCGTCGTTGACCTTTAGGTTGAGAAAACTGGCCTGCTTGATGGACAGGTGACCCGAGTAAACCTGGCTTAGAGTGTTCACGTCGAGCTCGACATCCGGTCTCGGGTTGTCATTATCCGCTCGAGTGCAAACGATCTCCCCACCTCCGACCTCAAGGTCAAATGTCCCCTGGTTAAAGTCCAAGACGGGGTCGCGCAATGAAATCCTTAATTTACCGTTAAGTTCCTCCGGGGGCGAGAGTGACTCTAGCGCCATCTTAACGTCCACGATCCGGGTCATAACTCCTGGTTTGACCGTAACTTCAACCTCTCTGGGGTCGTCGAAGACGTGATGGAAGGACATCTCTTCTGGAAAAGGGGCTCTAATTAATATCTCATGAGCCTGTGAGGAGTGACTGTAAAGAAAGCTTAGCAATTGGGAGAACGAGGTGCGGCCCTCGAAGACCATCTCGTCGACGATCATTTTTCTTTTCCACTCCTCGCCCGACCCTTCCTCGATGTGATAAAGGACGTAACCACGGGCTCTTCCTCCGTCCTTCCACCCATAGCAGTAATTGTTGATTCTCCAGTGGTTCATTATGTGCTCGTCCCACCAGTCGTTCCACCGCTTCAGCGGCAGGTTGAATTTTTCTACGTATTTCAAGTACGCTGGTTCTATTAGGTCGTACTCTCCTGAGTTAACGCGGAAGAACCCTCCCGAGTTTCCCGGATCTTCCCTCTTCAGAATAGACGGATCCATGCTGTAGTTAATTATGTCCTGAGATCGGGACCAGCCAAGCTTGTTGTAGAATGGGTAGGAGAAAGGCCAGAGAACCGAGAGGTAGATTCTTCTATCCCGGAGTTCGCCCAGCAGTTTCT
>JAGXLQ010000048.1 GCA_018334595.1 Candidatus Bipolaricaulota bacterium
GGAAATGCTCGGGGAAGGCAAGTATATCGGAGAGCTTGAGAAACTCCAAAGTCATATTACGTCCTCGCCCTGTTCGATCTCTCAAAAGGCGGCACAGGCAGCTTTTACCGACGGTGTTTCACTTCCGGGAAAAACTCTCCACGAGTTCGAAAAGAAACGGAACTACCTCGCTGAGGCGTTAGGGGCCATTGAGGGGGTAGACTGCCCGGCACCACCCGGGAGCTTCTACCTGTTTCCCGACGTCCGGGCTCTGCTATCCAGCAGGGGGTTAGACGGGTGCAACGAAGAGGGGCTGGCCCGGTCCCTGTTGGAGGACGCCCGCGTGGTGACGGTCCCCGGTAGTGCCTTTGGTGCTCCCGGATTCCTCAGGGTCGCTTACCTGCCGGACATGGGAAGGTTGGAGGAGGCGGCCGGACGAATAAGTACGGCGGTCGACGGCCTCCAATAGATAACCGTAATTGTCTTGAGAAGAAGCCTTCCATCGTAGAGAATAAACCCGGAGGTTTGAAAGATCTAAAAGAAGCGAACTGTTTAGCCATGCTTATGAGGGTGATATTGACATGGAAAATCTACTTATCAACAAAGAACCTTATAAAGGTCTAATTCCTGATGGCCTTCCCGTTCCTTCCTCCACGATTATCTCGGGCGAGGGCGGTTCGGGAAAACCGTTGGTCGGGCTTCAATTTGTCTCCTCTTGGCTCGAATCTGGCGGGAGCGTACTGTTCGTGTTGACGAGCATGAGGAAGGATTTCATAATTTCGATCATGGACCGTCTCTACTCGACTGAGTTAGGTGATTACGAGGATGCCATCAGATACTTGAAGCTGAACCCCGGCCTGCAGGGTGGTGAGGTCGACGAAGGCGAGGGTCTTCGTGCTGCGAACCTTCTCGTCCCCGAGGTCTGGGATCGAGAGTTGAGCCTGGCTGTCACGGAGTTGTCCTCGGGCCACCCCGGGACGTTGGTCTTTGGCGCCGCCCTTAACCTGTTTTTGTTCTCTCCGACTTACGCTGATGTAATCCATAAGAAGTTCCGCGAGGCGGTGGAGTCGCCCGGCCCGGAGAGCTATCTCTTTACCGTAGCAACCTCCGCCTACCGAGAGAAGATCCGCGAACTCGAGGAGTCGTGCGATAACCTCTTCTATACTTACATGGAGGAAATGGGAAGCCTTGATCTGGAGTTAAGGAAAATAGCCGGAAAAGAGCGGGAGCGAGAGAGAATCTCAGTACCCCTGACCAGGGAATCTCTGGTGGAGATCAAGGAGATGGCCGAATCCGGAAAAAGGCAGCTGGTTCCGGCTATAAGGAAGAACTAGACGAGAGTCAGGGGGTGATTAATCCCCCTGGACTCATTTACTTCATGTAGATTCCTCCGTTGGCGTTTATCGTCTCTCCCGTCACGTAACTCCCGTCGTGGGAGACGAGGAAAGATATCACACCCGCTATTTCCGGGGATTCAGCGACGCGGGCCAGCGGTATCTTGGCGGCAATCTGTTCTTCTTTCTCTTCCAGCGCATCGCTTGTCATCGGCGTTCTCGTGTAACCCGGCGAAATCGCGTTCACCGTAACTTCGGGTGCGAGTTCCAGGGCGAGAGACTTGGTCAGGCCGAGAACCCCGGCCTTGGATGAAGCGTAATGAGATCCGTGGTCCGATCCGGTCATGGCCCGCAGAGAGCTAATGTTTACTATCCTTCCCCAGCCAAGGTCCTTCATCTTTGGGGCGACGGCCTTCGCACAGTTGAAGGATCCGGTTAGGTTGACGTCCAGTACCTTTTGCCATTCCGCGTGACTTAACTCGTCTAGCGTCGCGTGTTTCGAAAACCCTGCGTTGTTAACCAACACTCCTATATCTCCAAACTCTTGAGCCGTTTTTTCGACCAGCTCGTTGACGTCGTCGGGCTCCGTTACGTCGGCCTGAACGACTATGGCGGTACCGCCGTGGTCCTCGATTGTTCTCTTCGTTTCTTGTGCCCTCTCCTCGTCACTCGAGTAATTGACCGTAACCAGGAAGCCGTCCTGGGCAAGCCTCACCGCGGTTGCCTCTCCTATGCCTCGCGAGCTACCCGTAACTATCGCTCCAACGTTTTCCAAGGATATCACCTCGTGTAATTTTAAACCAGGGAGAGTTATCTTCTCCCGTGTTAATACTCTAAAAGTACCCTTACACCTCTATTGCGTCTACCGGACAAAGCTTTGCCGCCTCTTCGCAGCACCCGGCTTTATCGCATGACGCCGAGTCGTCCTTTACTTCTGCGTAACCTTTATCGTGATTAAGCTCGAAGACCTCCGAGCACGTCTGGGAACAGAGGCCGCAGGCAATGCAGAGGTCCTCGTCGACTGCTGGTGAAACCAATGTTTTTCCTCCTCTATGATGGTGTCGTAGGATATAGTATAACGGTATTAGGCCCTCAAGGCTACGGGGCTGGTGCAGGGGGTCGGACTAAGCTACTTCCCTGACGGCGTTTCGCAACGTGCCTACCCCCTCTATCTCCAGTTCAACTACGTCTCCACCGTGGATGGGTGCGACACCGGATGGAGTGCCGGTGGAAATAATATCTCCCCGGTTCAAGGTCATAAACGAACTTATCTCCACGATCAAGTCGGGTATCCCGAAGATAAGTTGACTCGTATCCGACGACTGCCGGACCTCCCCGTTTACTTTTAGTTCGAACCCGATGGGCAGCTCAAGTTGGTCGTTCGTTACCAGATACGGCCCGACAGGAGCAGCCGTGTCGAACCCTTTTGCCCTTATCCAGTTCTGTTCCCACTCCTGCGCGTCCCTGTTCGTCACGTCGTTGAGGCCGGTGTATCCCCAGATACAGTCCTGTACCTCTGATTGGCGGACCCGGCGGCACTCCCGCCCGATTACTACCCCTACTTCACCTTCAGGGTCGAACCTATGGCCTGAATCTATTTCTATCGGGTCGTCGTTCCCGACGACCGACGTGGGCGGCTTGAAGAACAGGGACGGATTTTCTGGCAAGTTTGCCCCTGTCTCTTCGATATGATCTTTGTAATTGAGTCCCACGCATACGATCTTGCTTGGTGTCACCGGAGGGAGGAGGTCAACCTCCGACAGAGAAAACGACCCTTCGTCCGTCTGAACGGAGTCGCCGATTACTTCTCCGCTTAAAGGTCCTCTCTCCCCCTCGATTCTAAACCTGGCTAACTTCATTCAATTAGCCGTTAAGCGTTATTACCGCGGCCGGTTCCAGGACCCTGAAGCTGAAGCTCTCCGCAATGAATAACTTGACCTCCGTACTCGAGTGATCTTCGTAGCCAATTGAGAAGTCCTGACCCAGGATTAACTCGAAGTCCCCACCTCTGGTCGAGACGAGGAGTGCCCCGTCAACCTCTGGGCTGTAGACTACGGAGTCCCCAAGCAGGTCTTCTATCTGCCTCTTCAGCGGGTATCCCTTGGAAAACCGCGCGACGTCCTGCCAGAGTCGCCTGCTTACTATGAGGGAATAGGGCCCCTCTATCGAATTGTCCTGGAATTCGGTTATGCCCATTGAGACGGCTTCCACTACTCCAGCTGGGTCTTCAGGCAGGTCCATCGTCGTCTCGGATACCTGGTTCAAGCCCTTTACATTGGCCTCTTCCAGGCCCCGGAATATGACGTCTTCCTCGAATTTTGCGGCTTTCTTGGCGGCGTCCTCAAGTGGTTCGAGGTCCAGATCCAGGGCGCCACGATTGTAGTTGTCCAGCTCCCAGATGTTTAGCTTGAATGAGGTACGGGTTTCGATTACCGGCGACGCCTTCCTTATCCCGTATCTGACCTTCTTACTGTCATCTTCCTTTATATCCAGCCTCCCTTCGGGAATGGCTGCCAGGTCCCAACCCTGTGGAGCTGAGACGTCAACAAATTTCCTCCCCGAGAGCTGGCTGGTAAGAACTTCTTTGGCCGTGTCGTCTATCTCTTCCCAGCTTTCGTCCGTAATTGGTGCTAATGATCGCTTTAGAAAGTCCATGTCGTTCACCTCGTTTGAATGAAATACTTTGTGCGCTGTTAGCTCAACCCACCTATGCCGAGATCTGATCCCCCTCTGTCTCCGTCTGAAGGTTCTTCCCCTTCCTCCTCGAGTTCCTCGAGCTGGGTGATCGGTGCGTCCGTAAATAGGTAAGTACGTAACTCTTCGTCCCATGCGGGCATGTTCCTTCTAAGCCATTCGATTGCCATGCAGGCGTGCTCAATTTCCTCGTCCCTGTTATGAGCGAGGACCTCGGCTAACTCCTCGTCTTCGCTTGCTGAAGCCCGCTGCTGATACCAGTTGACCGCCTCTACTTCTTCCTTGAGACTCATCAAGGCCCTGACCATTTCCCTGTCACTTGTTTCTAGATCTTCCGTCGGTTCATGATATTGGTCCATATTTTACCTCCCTTGTAAAATGTAAAACTGCGGGTGATCCCTGCTATGTTCGCTTTCGGTCTACTTCTACCGGCAAATTATTAACCTTTATCAAAATAAAATTAGTAAACTGTTACGTAAAATGTCATCAAAGTGAATCCTATATTAGAATAACTTCTGGGGGACCTTAACTCAACCAAAAAACTCGTGTGAGGACCAAATATTCCGGTTTGAGATGCAGTTTGCGCTCGCCTACACATCGGCCCCGCTGAGGCATCTAAACACCCTCTTCCGTTGACGTAGGGAAGGGCGTCCGTCTCCCTTCCGGAGATGGTTCTTATGCATCCTCCGAGAGGGCCACTTGAGGGGCGTAACCGGCCCACCACTCTTACTAGAGTGGTGGCTGACAGAGTATATAGAGGGTTTGACGGCGATCTGTCGAGGAAAAATCGCACGATTTAAGTTGGATACCGTGGCGATTATCGTTATTCTTATTTACTATGCAAAATCTAAAACCTGAAGTGGTTTGGAATTTCTTCGAAGAGATTAGCAACATCCCGAGGTGTTCGGGAAACGAGGAAGAGACACGAGATTACCTGTTAACGGTGGGAAGGGAGGCCGGTCTGCAAACGCGGGCCGACGGAGCGGGAAACGTTCTGTTGAGTAAAGCTTTTGAAGGTGAAGAACCGACGGGGGTCCTTCAGTCTCACATGGACATGGTCTGCGAGAAGAACTCGGACGTGAGTCACGACTTCACCAGCGACCCTATCCGGTTGAAGGTCGAGGACGGTTGGGTTACGGCTGAGGGAACTACCCTCGGTGCGGACAACGGTATAGGGATGGCGCTCGCGCTGGCTGTGGCGACCGGTGACTATGGTCTCCCGCCTCTTGACTTCCTGTTCACCGTCGACGAGGAGAGGGGGCTCAACGGGGTAAGAGAACTGGACCCCGGTTTCGTTAGGGGGAAGCGGTTGATCAACCTGGATAGCGAGGAGTTTGGCTCGTTTACGGTGGGTTGTGCTGGCGGTGGTACGACTGCGTTACTCGTCCCTCCTGGGCGCGCCCCGCGCGGTTTCAACCAGGCCGGCAAGGTATCCCTCTCCGGCCTCTCCGGGGGCCATTCTGGCGAAGACATCGACAGGGGAAGGGCAAACGCGGTGAAGCTCCTGGGAAGAACCCTCGAGAAAATCAGGGACAGAATCGGCTTGAACATCATCGAAATCAGCGGGGGCGACAAACACAACGCCATACCTCGTGAAGCGTCGGCTTACATAGCGGTGGACGCCCCCGGGGAGGAATACGGGGAAATCGTCGACGAGTGTGAGGAGGTATTTCGCGACGAGTACTCCAGTACTGAGGAGGGCCTGCAGGTTGAATTCATGGAACTCTCCTGGGGAGAGGTGCACGAGGTAATGACGGAGGACCCGACGTCGACGATTGTCGACTTGATTCGTTCTCTGCCGTTTGGGGTGATCCGCCGCGAGCAGCGTTTTCCGTCGCTAGTCGAAACCTCGACAAACCTGGCCTCCATTAAGGAGACGCCGGAGGGAATAGAGCTTTTAACTAGCACCAGGAGCAGTATGAGCTCTCAACTGGAGGACGTGAGAGACCGTATAGAGATAATTGGCCGGAGGTTCGGCGCGGAAGTAACTCATGGCGAACCTTATCCATCCTGGAGGCCGGACTACGACTCGGAATTGCTTGCCCGAGCGAAGGAGGTCTTTGAGCAGAGCCAGGGACGCGAAGCCGAGGTTAAGGCGATACATGGCGGCCTGGAGACAGGGGTGATCGGTGAGAAGGTCGACGGCCTCGACATGATCGCCATGGGGCCCGATATCGAATCCCCTCATTCTCCCGACGAGCGCGTCAACATTGAGACCGTGGAGAAGTTTTGGGACTTCTTGCTCGATTTTCTCGAGTCTCTAAGCTAATTCCCTGCCCGTTCGCGGCATTGATCCCGGCGCTGAGATACTTGATTTCAGCCCGGTCTTAAATTACCATCTCAAACGATTACACTACCCAAGGGTTATGAGGTGATAAGCATTCCAATAATTGAATCTGCAAAGAAACGTTTGCGACAGAACAAGAAACGCAAGGAGTTAAATCAGAAGAGGAAGAAAGACTTAAAGGCCGTGACGAAGAAGTTGGGCAAACTTATCGACCAGGGCAAGAAAAGCGATGCGGAAGAGTTGCTGTCCGAGCTGATGGAGTATGCCGACAAGGCGGCGAGAAAAGGGTCTTTCCACAAGAACAAGGCATCCAGGATCAAGTCAAAATACGCGAAGTTAGTCAACGACATAGAGTAAGGCGAGTAATGGTTTCTTATTTTGCGATGGGCCCCCCGGACGAACCTCGTTGACACAAGACTGCTTGGCTATGGACATATTGTTTCCTCAGGAGGCGTTATGAATTACGAGTTTGACCTGTTAGGGAAGGCGAAGTATTTCTCTATTGGTTCGCTGATTGCCATCATAGTTGGCGCGATATTGATCCTTACCATAGGTATGAACCTGGGAATAGACTTCACAGGCGGAACGAAGTTTGAAATTGTTTTTAACGAAGAGGTATCCACCGCCGAGCTACGATCGTTCCTGACAGATTCCGATCAACTCTCAGCTCTATCCGGAAGCAAGCTACAGAACGTTCAGGGACAGAACGAGATCGACATTTCTACCAAACTCGACGTAGGTCAGAACGCGGAAGTCCTCGATGAACTGGAGCGTCAGCTGGCCCGGGAGTTTGATATCTCCGAGGGAAATATTAGTCGAAAGTCAGTAGGAGAGAAGATTAGTCAGGAACTGCAGACAAAGGGCTGGCAGGCGATAGGGCTGGCATTGCTGGTTATCCTGATTTATATCAGCTGGAGGTTTAGGCTCCGCTACGCCGTCGGCGCAGTTGCTGCAGTAATTCATGACGTAGTAATAGCTATGGCCATATTCGCCATATTCAGGATAGAGATCAACCTCCCCACGATTGGGGCCTTCCTAACGATAGTTGGTTACTCCCTAAACGACACGATCGTCTACTTTGACCGGATCAGAGAAAACGCGAGCAAGAAGATAGCCCGTAAAGGTTCTACGTTCGCACTGATTAACAAGAGCATTAACCAGTCGCTCTCTCGGACGATTAGCACCTCTACGACCACTTTTCTTCCAGTCATAGCTCTGGTAGCTTTTGGTGGCCCGGTTTTAAGGGCATTTTCCCTGGCGTTGTTGATCGGCGTGATCGTCGGTACGTACTCTTCAATCTACGTAGCATCCCCGATTGTCTATCTCTGGGATAAGTACCTAGCCAGTGAATGAAATCGCTTCTCTACGATGACAGAGTTTGGCAGCCGCTTGAAGAGGACGGGGATTTGGTTGATAGGGCAAGGAGCGATCTCGGTTGTTCCAGGACTTTCGCCAGAATACTTACCAACCGTTACGGTGATAATTACGCCAGAGTAACGGAGGACCCGGAAAAAGGTCTTCACGTGCCCGGTAACCTTCCCGATATTTCCCCCGCCGTCAACAGGATAATTGCGGCCCTGGAAGGGCAAGAGGATGTCTTCATCCACGGGGATTTCGACGTCGATGGACTGAGTTCCGCTGCCATACTCTACCGTGGGCTCAAGGACTTCGGGGGGTTTCCCGGTCCCGGTCGATTGAAGGTCTGTGTCGGTGATCGAGATAGGGGGCACGGGTTGAACAGGTCGGTTTCAGCACGATTGATAGATGAGGGGTTTGACCTGTTAATCACGACGGACTGTGGGGTAAAAGGGACCGAGGAAATTGCCCATCTCTCCAACCACGGGGTGGACGTAATAGTTACGGACCATCATGCACCACCGGAAGTCCTTCCACCTGCAGTTGGTGTTGTCGATCCCAAGGTCCCTTCTTCTACCTATCCAAACACTTACCTGGCCGGGGCCGGCGTGGCCTTCAAGGTAATGGAAGAACTCTACGAGCAGGTCGGAGTTGAAGGTCAGACGGGCCGGGGCGAGCTGTTGCAGCTGGCAGCGCTTGGAACAGTTGCCGATATGGTCCCTCTACTGGTGGACGGGGAAGACGAGAACCGCCTACTGGCCAAACTGGGGATCGAGGAGATGGACGACGATCCGATACCCGGCATCTCGGTTCTGTTGAGTGAGGTGAATGGCGGGGAACGGAAGCGGGAACCGGTCTCGCCGCAACATATTAGTTACAGAATCGCGCCGAAACTCAACTCCGCCAACCGGGTTGGAGACCCGAAGGTCGGGTTCTTGCTGTTGGCGACCGATAACTACGAAAAGGCAGGACACCTCGCCAGGACGTTAATCGACTACGACCGTGATAGATCACGTGTGCAGCGGAAGTTAACTCGAGAAGCCGAGGAACAATTACAGGTCGGCGGCTTTTCCCCC
>JAGXLQ010000215.1 GCA_018334595.1 Candidatus Bipolaricaulota bacterium
TTTACAGCCGCGACCTGGACAAGGCCGAGGAGCTGTTGAAGGAAGCACACGACGGTGAACTATGGGAGAAAGGATTTACCTTCACCATATTGTACAACACCGGTAACGAATCACGGAAGACGGCCTCCGACATCTTCGAAGCCAACATCGAGAAGATCAATCCGAACTTCGAGATCAAGGTGAGAGGAGTAGACTGGTCGACTTACCTTGACCAGATGATCGGCACGAAGATGCCTTTGTTCATCATTGGCTGGCTGGCGGACTTCCCCGACCCGCATAACTTCGTCACGCCGTTCATGGCGTCCGACGGGACTTTCTCGGGTTGGCAGGGAGAAGGCATGGTCGAAATGGCGGAAGAGCACTTCGACCCGTTAATCGAAAAGGCAATGGAGACGGTAGATACCGACGAGAGACAGAAGATCTACTACGAGCTCCAAAAGCTGGCGCACGACGAGGCGATCGACGTCTGGTTACCTCAGGCGGAGGGAACGAGAGTTCTCCGCACGTGGGTACAGGACGTACCGTTCAACCCGATGTTTGCTAACTCTTGGTCTTACGCCTATCCGATCTGGAAAGGCTATGAGGAATAAATAATTGAACGTTCGGTATCGGGCCGGAGAGCAATACTCCGGCCCGACTTTTACTTATTTTTTGGAGGGGACGAGGATAGAGAATGCTTGCATACGTCACTAGAAGGATACTGGTTCTGCCTTTCGTAATCCTGGGGATATTGTTAATTATATTTGGGATGTTGCAGTTGCTGTCGGCTAATCAACGGCTCTCGACGTTTATCTCCAGCCCCGCGGAGCTAAAAAATACTGACGTAGAGGAACTTAAAGAGGAATACGGTCTCAACGACCCGATATGGGTGAGGTTTGGCCGCTGGCTGGACGACGTCGTTCACCTACGCTTCGGGTGGTCGGAGAGCGCGAAGATGACTGCGAAACGGGCGTTTTTACGGTTCTTTCCCGTTTCCATGGAGCTGGCGCTCTGGTCGGCTTTGCCGATTGTCCTCGGAGGCATATGGTTGGGCACCGTTGCGGCGGTTAACCATAACAACGTCGTTGATCATATCACCAGGTTATTTGCCATCGTTGGATGGTCATTACCCTCCTTCGTTGCCGGGTTGGTGCTGTTGATGGTGTTCTACGGTGGTCTGGTTTCGTGGTTTCCCCCGGGACGTTTGAGCCTTGAGGCAACGGAGATAGTGCACTCGGCAAGCTTTACCAGGTACACACAGATGAACACGATAGACTCTGTCCTAAACTGGAACTGGTTTGTCTTCGCCGACGCCGTCAGGCACATAATCCTTCCGGCCATTGTCATGTCGTACGTGCGCTGGGCCATGTTGCTGAGGATCATGCGGTCCAGCCTGCTCGAAACCCTACGGAAGGACTACGTCCAGACCGCCAGGGCCAAGGGACTTAAAGAGAGCGTAGTTATCAAAAAGCACGCCCGGAGAAACGCGTTGATTCCGGTCGTGACCGTCGCCGGCATATACGTCGCGTTTTTGATTAACGGGCTGGTAATAACCGAGACGATATTTGATTGGCACGGCCTCGGGCGCTGGGCAGTTACTGCGGCCCAACAGTTTGACACCTCGTCATTGATGTTGTTTGCCTTGTTCAACGGGGTATTGTTGGTTTTCGCTAACTTGATCGTGGATTTGATCTACGCATATCTTGATCCGAGGGTTACTTACGATTGATATGAAAAGAAAATTAACGAAATTACTGACTAATCCCTTATCGGTTGTTGGCCTTCTTCTGGTCTTCTTCTTCCTGGGAGTCGCCATTGCCGCACCGTGGATTGCACCGCCGGAGGACCCCAGCGAGCCCTACCGGCTGCCGCGTGACGGTTGGTCTTCGACCCCTCAACCCCCGGGAGAAGGACACATATTTGGCACCACCCAGGGACAGTACGACATCTTTTACGGCGTAGTTTGGGGTACCAGGACCGCGTTCAGGGTTTCCCTGATGGTCGTGGGGTTTTCCGCTCTCATTGGGATCTTGATAGGGACGGTCGCTGCCTATTACGGCGGGTCTGTGGATAGCGTCTTGATGAGGATAGTCGATGTCTTCTATTCGATTCCGTACCTCGTGGCGGCGATGGTCCTGACCACAATTCTCGGGAGGAGTTTAACCAACGCCCTGATTGCGTTGATCGTCTTCGGCTGGATGGGGTATGCCCGTCTAATCCGGGGCAACATCTTGTCCGTCAAGGAGGAGGAGTACGTATCGGCTGCAAATGCCGTGGGTGCCACGGACCGCAGGATCGTCTTCAGGCACATATTGCCCAACTCTATATTCCCCGTAGTCGTCCAGGCATCGATGAATATGGGGACGATTGTCATTACAGCCGCGACTTTGAGCTTCCTCGGCGTCGGCGCTCCATCGGGTTATGCCGACTGGGGACAGATGATTAGCTTTGCGAGAAATTGGATACTGGGCACGCAGGGAAACGCCTTCCAATACTGGTACACTGTGATTATACCCGGTGCTTCCATTACCCTGTTCTGCCTTTCCTGGAACCTCATCGGAGACGCGTTCCGGGATATCATGGACCCAAAGTTGCAGGGTGGCGGAGCCTGAGCTTAACTTTCAACCTTCTATACCACACGGGATGACGAGTTCCCGCGTTTGGCCCGGCGTTGATAATTACCCGGCGTTGGGCGGTGTTCTATGCGGGTGAACGGGAACCTCCCTCAGGTACACCTCGAGTTCTTCGGGGCACTTCTAATTGTCTTAATTTGCAAAACCTTCAGAAAGCTTTTA
>JAGXLQ010000216.1 GCA_018334595.1 Candidatus Bipolaricaulota bacterium
GATATTGGGTGTGTGGGTTTGGCGGATAAATACTTCCCGTCTCATACAATTCATGGACTTCATGGAAGATCACCTGCTCTTGCAGCTGGTATCAGGTTTAGACTTCAGGACCCATCCAAGCATATAATAGTATATATCGGAGACGGGGGCGCGACGATTGGATTACAGCATTTGATGGAAGCGGCCAGGCTCAACGTAAACATGACGGTGGTAGTTCACAATAACATGCTTTACGGGATGACCGGGGGCCAATCTAGTGGGTTGACTCCTGAGGGCTATGCGACTACCACGGAACGAGAAGGTTCGGTAACCGGTAGCTACGACCTTCCTCAAGCTGTCAATGGAGCCGGAGCTGGTTTTTCTGCGCGAGTTTTGTTCAACAAAGGCCTGGTTGACGAGTTAGAAGTTGCCTTCGAGAGCCCGGGTTTTTCTCTGATAGAAGTCATGGAGTACTGTTTGAGTTACGGCCATAAATACAACCCAGAAACTCGAATTGAGGACATCCTCGAAAAACAGGATAGACCTTTGGGCCGTTGGACGAACGAGGATAGATTGGAATACGTTCCTGAAAAGACAGGTAGGTCTACCCCATTATTTTCGGACTTGCCCGACATACCGAGCGAGTTCCCAAACGAATTGACTGAACCGGTCGCGGTATTGATAGGTGGATCTGCTGGTGAGGGGGTGCAAACGGCGGCAAAAGTTTTCGCTCAAGCAGCTATGAGGGCTGGATTGGAAGTCAGCAAAAAAGGTGAGTACCCAGTAACTGTAGGTTCTGGGTTTTCCGCCGTTGAATTGTTGATGTCTCCTGAAAAAATTGAGTTTACCGGGATAGATTCCCTGGAGAATGTCATCATGGTATCTTCGGTGGGATTAGACCACAGCTATTCCGAAATCGAGTCAATGCAGGGAGGGGTTTTGGTCGGAGATGAGAGTTTAGATTTACCGGAAGTGGATGGAGAGTTAATACAAAAACCGTTTAGGGATAAAGCGGGAGGAAAGGGAGCTGCTCTGAGCGCGTTAACTTATTGGTTAGACCAGGCCGGTATCTTCCCAATGGAAGCGCTAGACAAGGCGGCGGAAACAAGTAAGCATTCAGATGCGCTTAAAGAGTCGATAAAAGTAGGTACCGATTTATAAAAAATTAGCCATTTTGAAAAAGGAGTGATTAAGATGGCAGAGACAGATTTAGCAAGAGACGATGAATTTGAATTGACGGAAGAACAGAAACTACTCAAAGAAAGTCTTCTCGATTGGGGCGAAAGAGAACTACCCTTATCCAGGGTAATTGAAATGAATCAGGAAGGTCATCCCTTTCCGGAAGATCTAGTTAAAAGTTTGGCCAATCTGGGAGTTATCATGGGTCCGGTTCCGGAGGAACACGGAGGGAGCGGACTGTCCTGGGAAGATCAAGCAATAATAGCCGATCAGATAGGTTATATTGATCCCAGTATAGCGACTGCTGCCGGTTTCATGGCGGTTGAGACGGGTTGGGGATATACGTTAAATCGTTACGGAAATGAGACAATTCGGGAGAAGTTTGTCAAACCGGCGATCAACGGGGATCAATTCGTGGGCATAGCTACTACGGAGCCCGGTGGCGGGTCAGACGTAGCCGGATTTGAGAGTACTGCCGAACGCGATGGTGATGACTGGATTTTGAACGGAGAAAAGACATTCATCAGCGGGACCGAAGAGGCACAAAAGATGGGCGGTGCCTTTTGGGTCAATGTGCGGACCGGCCCAGCACCGGAAGATGCTCCGCATAAGAACATGACGTCTTTTTGTGTTCCTGTTGACGCTGACGGGATGAACTTCCAGGAACCCTACAGAGATGCTGGCAGAATGGCAATATCTACCGGTGGGTTCATAATGGAGGACGTGAGAATTCCCGACAGGTTCAGACTTGGAGAAGTTGACAAGGGTTTTTATTACACGATGGAGGGTTTTGACAACGCCCGCATTTTAATTGGTGCGAGCTCCGTTGGTGTAACCAGGAGGATTCTCGAAGAGGCGGCAGACTACATAAAAGAAAGAGAGACTTTCGGAAACCCGCTGGCAAAATACGAAGGCATCCAGTTTGAATTTTCCGATCTTTATACGCGGATGAAGGCTCTCCGGCTGATGTATCAACAGGTGGCCCGAATGCAGGAGAAAAGGTACGAAGAAGCCGGTAAGGGAGAAAGGACGGGTAGCCCGAAAACGTATTCTGCAACGGATGTGGCCCGCTGGATATCTATGATAAAGTGGAAGGCACCCCATTTGGCGAAGGAAGCGGCCGATAAGGCAATGCACTGGTTGGGTGCGGCTGGTTACGCGGATGACTACGTGTTTGAAACCGCATGGAAGGGCGTTATGTCCTATTGTGTAGGTGCAGAAGGCGGGGCGAACATACAGAAAATAGTCATTGCCCGGGAAACGCTAGGTCCCGAATACGTTCCGTATAAATGATGGTGATTACCTAATGGAATTTTTGGTATTTATCAAGCAGGTACCCGACACCGATGAAGTTAAGGTGGACGAAGAGTCGGGGACGATTATCAGAGAGGGAGTTCCCTCTATCCTCAATCCTTTTGATGAATACGCCCTTAACCTGGCGTTGAGGCTCAAAGAGGAGATGGAAGAGGAAGTCAATATTACCACGATGAGTATGGGCCCCCCACAGGCAAAAGACGCTTTAAAAAAATGTCTGGCAATTGGGGCCGATAGAGGGATACTCCTTTCGGACAAAGTATTTGGAGGTGCCGATACCTGGGCAACCTCCTTCAC
>JAGXLQ010000049.1 GCA_018334595.1 Candidatus Bipolaricaulota bacterium
GGGGATTTCCGTCCCGACTGCTCTCCAGGAAGTCGTCGATTTCCCCTTTGAGTTGTACCAGCTTCTCCCGGAGTTCGTCATGGGGGGTGAGCGAGGGCTCGTAGTCGGGAAAGTCTATCGCAACCTCTATCTCCGCGAGTATGGAGGTCAGCTCTTCCCTTACCCGGGAAAGAAAACCAGAAAACCTCCCCTCTAACCGTTCAACTGCCAGTTCGAGCGACAGCTGAGTTTTGGCGTCTACCAGGTCCTTCACGGACTTGGCCTGGTCGAGAGTTATCCTCCCGTTCAGGAAGGCTCTCCTGGTGAACTCCCCCGGCTCGGCCGGTCTTGCACCGTGGGCGTGTGTCAACTCCAAAGTTTCCCTGAGCGGCACTACCCCTCCGTGGCAGTTGATCTCGACGACGTCCTCCCGGGTGTAGGTTGAGGGGGCGTTCATCACGGAGACGAGTACTTCGTCGACCCGCCTCCCCTCCCCCGGGTCGTAGATGAAGCCGTAGTGGAGGGTATGCGTCTTAACCTCGGCGAGATCGATCTCGCTCGGAGAACGAAAGAGTTCCCCGGTGATGGCGATCGCCTCAGGCCCGGACAGTCGAACTATCCCGATCCCGCTTTTTCCCAGCGGCGTGGAGATTGCTGATATGGTGTCTCGGGAATACATACTAACCGGTCGGTTTGATAATTATTCGTCGTTCCTCGCCTTCGTTGACACTATAGGTCTCCACCCCGTCTACTTCCCCCAGGGAGATGTGTATCCACTTCCTTTCCTCGGGGTCCATCGGGTTCAGCCTGATCTTCTTTCCTTTATGGACTGCCCGTTCTGCCGCTTTGAGCGCGAAACGTTCCAGCTTCTTCCTGTGGGTGAGCTTGACGCCGTTAACGTCTAGCTGTACTTCGCGCTCTACCGAGTGCTTGCGGCGGAGGAAGACCTCGGCCAGCGTACTCAGCCTCTCAGCGAGCTCCTGCTTCTCCCCCGAGAGGAAGCCGGACTGGCCCTGGAGGTTAATGTAGAGTTCTTCAGGAGACCTGTATTCGACCTTAAGGGTGGGGTCCTCGCCGAGAACGTTGAAAAAACCTTCAAGGTAATCGAGGAGGTCCGACTCTATGTTGCCGTTATCTTTTCTCATAAGCCCCCGTGCTCCGGGTAAAAGCCCTAGCCTGCTTCTTTGGCCTCTTTCTTGGCTTCCGCCTGTTCCATCTCCCAGTTAATGAACGCCTGCTGGCCGATCATGAATATCTGGGTCAAGAAGTAGTATAGCCAGAGGCCGGCCGGGAAGTCGCGAAGGAAGATACCCATAAATAGTGGGAAACCGTAACTCATTATCTTGTTCTGACTCCCGCCTCCCGCTGGCGACATCATCTGCTGCTGAATTATCATCGTGGCTACAGTCAGAACTACCAGGATGTAGTACGGGTCTGCCAGACTTAGGTCGTTCATCCAGAGAAACCCTGGAGAAAGGTGTATTGCCTCCGCGCTGTACATTATAGCTCGCCAGAGGAGGATCAATATCGGGAGCTGGATGAACATGGGAAGACAGCCACCCATGGGGTTTACGTCTTCCTCCTTGTAGAGGGCCATCATCTTCTTCTGTTGCTTTTCCTTGTCGTCGTATTTGTCCTGGATCTTCTTTATCTTAGGTTGTAGTTCCTGCATCTTTGCCATCGAGCGGTACATGTTACGCATCAGCGGATAGAGAAGCACCCTGATCAGGATGGTGAACAGGATTATCGCCCAGGCGTAATTTCCGGTTAACCTGTAGAGCTGGTTTAAGAACTGAATCACCGGCACTAGCACCTTGCTGAAGAAACCCGTCTCGTCTATCTCAGCTAGGCCGACGTTGGACAGAAGTACGTGACGTCTGCGCCCGCCGTAAATTGAGAACTGAAACTCTCTCGTCTCGCCCGATCCAAGAGTGTCCTGGAATAGGTCTACACCGACTGACTGATTGGCGGTGTAGGGTGCCGTCCCCTGGCCGTGGGGCTCCTCGAGGCTTTCGTATGGGTTTCCCATTTTGAGGAAGAGCACCAGGTCGTCCCCGACTAAACCGGTGGCATCGAACTGATTATAGGACCCAGTTGCCAGCTTGCCGTTGCTGACCTCTCCGTCGAATATGTATTTGGTTGTAGGGTTGCTCAGGTAGTCCACGTTATCGCTTTCAGGGGGTTTGGTCCGGGTACCTAGATACATCACGGTCCCCTCGGATAGGTCTACCGCCTCCCCGCTTTCGTTGTTAATCTTGATATTTACCCCGAAGGTGTAGTTGGGGTCGTTGTACAGGGTATAGGTCTTTTCGACGGCCATCCCTTTATGCTCCCCGGTGAGGGTTATCGACAGTTCGTCTCTGTGTACGCCGTCGGGAACGCTTGCCTCGTATTGAACCTCCTTATCGGATTCGCCGCCAATATCCAGTTCCCCGGGAAAGCGTGCTCCCTCCATGAAGGATGTCTCCATAGTCTCCGGATCTATCGTGGTACCTGGAATGACCTCTGCCTTGTTGGTCCTAAACGAGGAGAAATATAGGAAGATGCTGCGGAGGTTTCCTCCGGTCAGGGAGAAGAGGTAGTCTGCCAGTTCAGTTCTCACCGTCAGCGTGCCCTCCTCTTCGTTCCGGGTAACTTCAATGGGGTCCTTGTAGCTTGAGTCAGACGCTCCCGCTTGGAAGCTGGTCAATAGCCCAACAACTAGTAGAGTCGACAATAATATAACCTGAATCTTCTTATTCGCTCGTCCGTTAAAAAAATGATTCACACGATTTCCTCCTCGGTGGCGGTAAAGTTCGAATGGATTTTAACTAAAAGGTCCGCCCATTTCAATTTATGGCGGGGCCGCCCTGGGGCTTTTTGCGGTTTAATTGCCCCTTTCGATGGTGATTGAGCCGATTTCACGATCGCTGACGGCTTGAGCCGGGTGCGCCCGCCTGTCAGTTGCAAGTGAAAAGCCCGTCAAGTACACTAACACGAAAGTTTATGCTTAAAGGTAGAAGGTCCGTGAGTCCGTGAACAATTCGTCGATTTTCAATCCACCAATAATTCAAATAATAATATGTTTACCGGAATAGTTGATCACCTGGGTAAGTTCGTCAGGTCCAATGGGAGCAGGTACTATTTCTCCCTTCCCGAGGACTACCTTCACGAGTTGGAGGTCGGGGGCAGCGTTGCCGTAAACGGCGTCTGCCTGACAGCAGTTGAAATCGACGAGGGCCGGATGACCTTTTCCGCCGACGTCTCTGAAGAGACGCGCCGGCGGACGGACGTTGGCATGTTGAGGCCGGGTGATCGAGTCAACCTTGAACTTCCGTTAACGACTGGAGGTCTGTCCGACAGGCTGGGCGGACATATCGTTCAGGGTCACGTGGATACGATGGGCGAGATCGCCAGGGTTCGCAGGAGGAGAAAGAATTACGAGTTTAGGCTTGTAACTTCGAGTAAATACAGTAAATTTTTGGTTGAGAAGGGCGCAATAGCTGTCGATGGAATAAGTCTTACCCCTTACGAGATCAGGGGAGGGTCGTTTTTGATATCGGTGATTCCACATACTTACGATAACACAACGCTCCAGTTCTCCCGGGGGGGTTCAAGGGTGAACCTGGAGTTTGACATTCTGGGAAAGTACGTCATCAACAGCGTGGAGTCCGGATAGAACTTACGGAGGGAGTGAATGAGATGAGTCTTGATTCAATAGAGGAAGCAATAGAAGAGATAAAGAGGGGAAACATAGTTATAGTCGTTGACGATGAGGATCGCGAGAACGAGGGAGACCTTATTATGGCTGCCGAGAAGGTCCAGCCCGAGGATATAAACTTTATGGCCAAGGAAGGACGGGGCCTAATCTGTACGCCCATGGAGCCGGGTAGGCTCGAAGAACTGGAGCTGGAATCGATGGTCGGAAAAAATACGTCTCACCACGGTACGCAATTTACGGTCTCAGTTGATGCCAAAGAGGGGATAAGCACAGGGATATCGGCTTACGACAGGGCGAAGACCGTCTCCGTGATGGTCGATGAGAGCAAAGGCCCGGACGCCCTGGTCAGGCCGGGGCACGTCTTTCCCTTGGAGGCCGAGGAGGGTGGTGTTTTACATAGAGCTGGCCACACTGAAGCAGGCGTGGACCTCGCCCGCCTGGCCGGCCTTTATCCTGCAGCCGTCCTCTGTGAGGTTATGGACGAGGACGGAAGCATGGCCCGTCTGCCCAGGTTGAAGGAGTTTGCCGAGGAGCACGGGTTGAAGGTTATCTCCATCGAGGACCTTATCAAGTACAAGAAGAGGCACGAGAGGTTGGTGGAGAAGACGGGGGAAGCCGACTTGCCTACCAGATACGGCCACTTTCGGATACAGAGTTACGTCGACAAGATTAACGAGGACGAGCACGTCGCGCTGATCAAGGGAGACGTGAGCGGCGAGGAGAACGTCCTGGTTAGGGTTCATTCGGAGTGCCTGACCGGTGACGTCTTTGGATCAAAACGGTGCGACTGCGGTGATCAGCTACATAAGGCAATGAAGATAATTGAAGGTGTTGGAGAAGGAGTTGTCGTCTACATGCGGCAGGAAGGCAGGGGTATTGGGTTAAGCAACAAGGTCTGTGCTTACGAACTGCAGGATCAAGGTCTGGACACCGTGGAGGCAAACGAAGAACTGGGGTTCGAGGCGGACCTGCGGGATTACGGTTTTGGTGCGCAGATACTGAGCGACCTGGGGCTTACCTCTATTCGCCTGATTACCAACAACCCCCGAAAGGTCGTCGGCCTGGAGGGGTACGGGTTGCATATAACCGAGACTATCCCCATAGAAATCGAACCGAACGAACATAACGAAGACTATCTTCAGACCAAGGCGGAAAAGATGGGTCACAGGATATCACGGTTTAACGGAAAAGAGGAGTCATGACGGCCAGAGGAGGTAATTGCTTTGAAAAAATTAGAAGGAAAACTTGACGGTAAAGGGTTAAAAGTAGGAGTTGTCCTATCCAGGTTCAACAGCATGGTAACTGAAAGGTTGCTGTCGGGGGCCAGGGACAAGCTGACCAGGCTAGGCGTGGAGGACGAGGCCATCACGGTTGCTTACGTGCCTGGCGCGTTTGAGTTACCACGAGCCGTACGGTCGATGGAGTCCGCTGACGATTTCGATGGAATAGTTGCCCTGGGTGCCGTTGTAAGGGGTGAGACTCCTCATTTTGAATACGTTGCAAACGAAGCGGCCAAGGGGCTTGCCAGCCTTAACCTCCAGTTACAGGCGCCGGTCAGCTTTGGGATTATTACTGCCGATACCCTGGAGCAGGCCATCGATAGGGCAGGAGCTAAACAAGGCAACAAGGGCAGCGAGTCAGCGGAGGCGCTAGTAGAGATGATCAACCTTGAGGGTTCTTTTTCGGGAGATGAGTCATGAAGTATTACGCTCCCAAGGGGTTGAGCGACATACTTCCGGAAGAAATACCTTACTGGCACGCCGTGGAGGGCGAGGTCCGGTCCGCCATGTCGAGTTACAATTACAGGGAGATCAGGACCCCGATGATGGAGAAGACTGAGGTATTTGCCCGGGGTGTCGGTGAGGACACGGACGTCGTGTCCAAGGAGATGTATACCTTTGACGACAAGGGCGGGCGGTCGATGACCTTGCGCCCCGAGAACACCGCATCCGTCGTCCGGGCATACCTCGAACACAAATTCTTCGGCAAGGAGGAGCTGTCTAAGTGGTATTACGTGGGGCCGATGTTCAGGTACGAGGCCCCGCAAAAGGGAAGGTCGCGGCAGTTCCATCAATACGGGGCTGAGGCGATCGGATCGGACGACCCGGCCCTGGACGCAGAATTGATAACGCTGGCTATAGATATTTTAACCTCTCTGGGCCTGGAGGACGTCGGTCTGAAACTCAACAGTATTGGTTGTCCTGCGGATAGGGAGGACTACATAGAAGAACTAGTAAGTTACCTAGAGCCGAAACAGGAAGGACTCTGTGCCGACTGTCAGGAGAGGCTGACGACCAATCCACTCAGGATACTCGACTGTAAGAACGAGACTTGCCAGGAAATAGTGAAGGATGGGCCCGTCATGACCGACCACCTCTGTGAGGACTGTCAGGTACACTTTGACGAGGTCAAATCATATCTGGGCGAGCTGGAAGTCGACTACGTCATCGAACCAAAGCTCGTCCGTGGGTTGGACTACTACACAAAGACCGTATTCGAGGTATTCTCGGAGGACCTCGGCGCCCAGGATGCCCTTGTCGGTGGAGGGCGTTACGACGGGCTGGTCGAGCTATTTGGTGGCGAGCCCACTCCCGCTGTAGGATTTGCGGGAGGGATAGAGAGGTTGGTTCTCCTCCTGGAGGAACTGGAACGAGTCTCCCACTCGGGCGAGGGCCTGGACCTATACGTTGCGACGATAGACGAGGAATCGAAGAAGGTCGCGGTGAAGATACAGCGGGAACTGCGAAAGGTCGGTCTGATAACTGAGGTGGATTACCTGGGGAAGAGCCTGCAGGGGCAACTCGGTTACGCGGACAGGTACGATGCAAAATACACGGCCATACTCGGCCCGCGAGAGTTAGAGGACGACGAGCTGACGTTGAGAAATATGGAGAGTGGCGACCAGATAAAGGTCTCGCTCGACAACTACGTGGAAGATATTGGGAAGAGGATAACGGACTGATAGCGCAACGCTGCGCAAGGTTAAGCCATGGGAGGGCTTATGGAAGTACCGGTTAAGACGTTTTCAGGTTGCGATGTCCCCGTCGTTGGGCTTGGTACGTGGAAGCTTAGAGGAGAAATATGTGAAACTACTGTCAGGAAGGCGGTAGGGTTGGGGTATCGCCATATAGACACGGCCGCGTTTTACCAGAACGAATCACGGGTTGGAGACGCCATTAGCCACTTCGACCGCGAGAGATTATTCATCACCACCAAGGTCTGGAAGGACAAGCTGGAGTATTCCGATTTCATGGCTTCGGCGGAGAGAAGCCTGGACAGGCTCGGTCTGGACAGGGTGGACCTCCTCTTGATCCACTGGCCAAATCCCGATGTACCCCTGGAAGAGACGATTTCTGCGATGAACGATCTAGTGGACGAGGGCAAGGTAAGCCATATCGGGGTAAGCAACTTTGAAGACGACGAGCAGCTTGACCTCGCCCGGGAGCTATCGGATTACCCGATCGTCAACGACCAGGTAGAGTACCACGTGGGAAAGGATAGAAGCGAGTTGCTCGATTACTGTCGGAACAAGGGAGTCGGCCTTACCGCTTACAGTCCTCTTGCTCAGGGAGGAGTACTTGATCAGAAGGTGACGAACGATCTGGCGGACAAGTACGGCAAGTCGCCTGGACAGGTGGCGCTGAAGTGGCTCGTGGAGCAGGAGAACGTAATTGCCATTCCCAAGGCGAGTTCGGAAGATCATTTACGGGAAAACCTTAACCTGTTCGACTGGGAGATGGAGGAGGAAGACCTCTCCACCCTGGAGGAAGTCTCGCTTTAAGCAAGTCTCATTGAGTTCAAACAAATAATAACGTCGCGAGGTGATTATCGTGGTAGAATTACCATCATCGGAAGATAAGTTAGGCAAGCTGGATTACGAGTCGGAAGTCAGCAAGAAGGACCTGATCAAGTTTCTGGAAGAGATAGTTGCTCAGCTGAAGAAAGACGACAAGCTTACGGTCTCCATGGTTGGTGCGGAAGCCTCCTTCCCCTTTTCGGAGCCGATAGAACTGGAGGTCGAGACGGATTACAACAAACATATCAACGCCCGAGAGCTCGAGATCGAAATCGAGTTTAGGGAAGCAAAAGGAACTGGTCGATCTCCGGAGCAATCGAGCTAGACTTGATTTTAACCAGAAGTTAATCTGCCCACAACGCCCGGGAGACGGTCTAACCCCGGGCGTTGTGGGTTTCTATCTGCACCTCATCGCTACCCGCGTAGCCCTGAAGACTTCCTTAACGTCGTGCACCCTGAGTATTTTTGCACCCTTCAGGACCCCGATTACGTTACTCGCTATAGTGCCCTCTATCCTCTCGTCGACTGGCAGGTCTAGAGTGGCGCCGATAAATGATTTCCTCGAGGTCCCTAGAAGGAGGGGGCTGCCGAGAACCTGAAATTCCTCAAGCCTGCGGAGTATCTCGTAGTTGTGGGCGACCGTCTTGCCAAATCCAATCCCCGGGTCAATTATTATCTTTCCCCTTGTAATCCCGTAATCGACCGCCGCTGCGGTACGCTCCCGCAAGAAGTCGATGATATCCCCGACGGGGTCGTCGTAAGTGGGGTTCTCCTGCATCGACTCCGGGGTCCCCTGCATGTGCATCAAGACGATCGGCACCCCCCGTTCGGCAACTAGTTCGCCGAGTTCGGGGTCCGATCTCAGGGCGCTGACGTCGTTGACGATATCGGCGCCCGCGTCCAGCGCTCGTTCTGCCACGGAGGCCTTACGCGTGTCGATCGAAATCAACACGTCCGACCTCTCCCTGATCTCCTCGATGACGGGGATGGTTCTTGCCATTTCTTCTTCTGGGGGGACCTCCCCGGCTCCGGGCCTAGTGGACTCTCCTCCGACGTCAATGATATCGGCACCCTGGTTAACCATTGCGATGCCTCTCTCCCGTGCCAGGTCCGCGTCGTTGTACTCGCCCCCGTCCGAGAAGGAGTCGGGGGTGACGTTCAGTATTCCCATGA
>JAGXLQ010000050.1 GCA_018334595.1 Candidatus Bipolaricaulota bacterium
CTGTAATATGGTTGAGAGCTTCAGGGAGCTAAGTAGTTACCTTTGACCTACAGCCGCCGAAAGGTAGGGATGGATATAAACGACAAGCGAAATTCCAACCGATAAACCGTCAGGGATCGGAACGGGGCATAGTACCTAGCAGTTTACCGGGGAAGGCCCCGTACTTTGTTGGGAGTGGGAAACGCAACGGAAGCGGCGAGTAGGGACCGGAAGGTTGGACAGTTCCTTACGTGAAAGACCCAACCCCGGGACCGAGGATACCGCCGAAGGGCGGGACACACCATCATCAAAAGCTTTACCGATGACTCCGAAGTGGAGCAACAAAGGAAAGCCACTTACGGGAAATCCGTACGAGTGGTTTGAACGAGCGGACGGAGGGAGGGTAGGTGCCCGACCTCTTCCGACTCTACAGCGGTAAAACTTGTAAACCCAAGTGAAGGGAAGGGGCCTTACCACTGGACGGTTTCGAAGAAACCGAAGGTAAGGAGATTGACTCCATGAGTCTAGCAACTCCGGATAGTACCGGGAAGTTTCAGAGAAAGCTAAAGCGTTTGGCGAAACGTAAGATTAGTGTGTGCTTTGTGGTGAAACTATACGGTTTGCCCGGTGCGGTAGTTCCGCACGCCGGGTTTGATGAGCAGCGGCAAGAAACGTACTACGGACAGGGCTGAGCGCACCGACGAAGTACTGAAAAGAGTCGGAAACAGCTACTCCCCTGTTACTAAGGTAACGCGCTTGCCGTTGACTCTACTCAGATAGTATTCTTTAATACCTCGAGCCAGTTTAACAGGTGCCTGGTGATCAGGAAATGTTCCTTCACATTTCGGTGAGCACTTCCACCGAGCTTGGCACCGAGCTCGGGATTTTTCAGGATCTCAAGAATTCGGTCCGTTACCTCTTCGTAGTCCTCGGGATCGACCAGGAAACCGGTCTCACCATCAGTGACTTGAAGTGGAATACCACCGACGTCCGAGGCTACAACCGGAGTACCCTTCCATAACGCTTCAGTCACAGTTAGCCCGAAGCCCTCTTTGAGTGATTTTTGCAATACCACCGACGACACCCTCTGGAGAACGTTTACGAGTATATCACTTTCCTTGTTAATTACAATTATGTCGTCACGCCCCTTCGATTTGTCCCCCACGGATTCATAGACCTTCGGACCCTCGGGATCGTCGGTTGCCATCGCGCCAAGCAAAACAAGCCTACAGTCGATCTCTTCGTTGACCCGGTCAAAGACTTCGATAACTCCTTCCGGATCCTTCCATTTATCGAATCGCGAGATCTGGCTGATTATCGGTACGTCAACCTTGATTCCGTATTTATTGAGATACTTGTCGATAGTTGCCTGGTTTATCTCCTTGTTTTTTACGGTAAGGGGGTCGATAGACGGATAAATGATCTCAGTTTCCGTTCCGATGTCGCTAGAAACGAATTCCTTTGCGGAAAATATTGCTTTGTCGTACCGGATTATGAACTGCTTCAGATAATCCCAGACCTCATCATTGGGTTCCGAAAGATCTATATGGGCGCGCCATATCCAGGGTTGTCGTTTCTTAAAATACCTGATGAGGGGTAAAGGTTGAGGGTCGTGAATGATCACCGCGTCATGGTCAATATTGGAATACGTGGTGAACTGCTCGTTAGTCTCCGTGTAAACCGACCGCTTCAACCGGGAAAAATTAATCTCCTCGCCCTGAAGTGCATTGTGGAATTTCTTCGTTATGTTGAAGAAATCGTGATGACCGTGGATGACCCTCCAATCGGCCTCAATTCCCAGATCGCTCATGAGGGGCACTAGATGGTTGAGGATTTCTGCTACCCCGCCACCCTGATAGCTGGAATTTACGTGGAGGATCTTCTTCCCATAGAGCCCCTTACTCTTACGGAATATTTGCGAAATAATCTCGTCCCCGACTATATCTCGGTAGTCTTCCAGGTGTTTCATGCTATCACCTCGATATTAGATAGTGTAGCATTAAGCGTGTAAAAGCCTCAAACAAGTAGCTAGAAACAGAGGAATAAGTTGAGACATTAGAGCAGTTTACCCGTGTATAGATATCACATTATCAACAGGAGGAGCTGATAATGCCTCAAGAAGAGGATAGTTCACTGGACGACCTTTTTCAAAAGTTAACCAAGGAAGACGAGTCAGACGAGGCCCTACCACGATAGGTCCTCGAGACGGTATACAACAAACTACTGGAAAGAGAGACGGGAAAACACCTACAGGCAGAATTGTACGAGAGGACGGAAGACCGTCGTGGTCACTGAAACGGCTACAGGTAAAGTAAGCTACATACCCGGGTAGGTACACTTGAGCATCGTGTACCAGGAGGCGATACGTAAGTACAGGAGCAAAGCGGGGTAGGCGAGGTGTGTCCCCTGAGAGGTTGTTCTTTCTCCAAAGTGGGGGTTGACTTTGTTGCGAGAGGGATAGAGAGCAACAAAAAGCTTGGCCCAAAATCATTTAAATATTGCCCCGAAGTGTAAAGTTTTGCTCCGGACCGCAAGAGTAACCATCTCACCCTGGTCCATATCTACGATACGTGGTTTATATTTAGAACGTAAAACAAAGCCAACCTTTGGCGAGAAAAAGTAAAGTTCTGGCCACTTTTTGCTGAGTCAGGGTTGACGAACTTGTTCGACGATTTTATAATGGTCTTGTTATGAGTGAGAAAGTGTTGCGTTTAGAGATCTACAATTCTGTTTCTTCGCCGTCCGCACCTATCCTTTCTCTTTCACTCGACAATCCCATTAACTATTTTTTTGGCTATTTCTATTTTGTGACCTGATCTAAAGCTGATCCTCCTATATTGGCTTTAGATCGAAGTTAGGCTGCAGGTTTCCTGTGGCCTTTTTGCATTGGAGGAGAAGATGATCGACGAATTACGTAACCGGATAGACGAAATTGACCGGGACCTGGTCCGACTGTTGAACGACCGTGGAAAGGTGGCAGCACAGATAGGGGAGGAGAAGAGAAAGACCGGACGCGAGATAACCGACACTCAGAGGGAAGAGGAAGTCCTATCCCGGGTGAAAGAGGCGAACTATGGGCCGTTTTCGGACCCGCAGATCGTTGAAATTTACAGAAAGATAATTTTAGAGACGAAAAATTTAGAGGAGGTTTCCTGATATGATTGTCGTAATGAAGCCAGAAGCGACCGACGAGCAGGTCGAGGAAGTCGAGAACAAGCTGGCCGACATGGGCTTTAGCGTTCACTTTTCTCAGGGAGTAGATTACACCACTCTTGGAGCAATCGGGGATAAGAGCGGCGTAGATCCCCGCGAACTTGAAGTCCTTAACGAAGGGGTGCTTAAGGTGACTGAGGTAAGTGAACCATATAAGTTGGCCGGAAGAGATTTTCATCCACTCGATACCGTAATTAAGTTGAATGGAGTAAAGGTAGGTGGCGGCGAACCGGTGATCATGGCCGGACCGTGTGCCGTAGAATCCCGGGAGCAGATCAATACGATTGCAGAGTACGTCTCGTCGCATGGAGCCTCAATTCTCCGGGGAGGCGCGTTCAAGCCGAGAACATCCCCCTACAGCTTTCAGGGTCTGGGCGAGGAAGGGTTGAAATACATGAGAGAGGCGGCGGATAACAATGGTATGTACGTTGTTACGGAGGTTATGGACAAGACGCAGGTCGACCTTGTTTGCGAGTACGCTGACGTCCTCCAGGTAGGGGCGCGGAACATGCAGAACTACAACCTGTTACGAGAGGTGGGAAGGGCGAGGAGTCCCGTCTTGCTCAAACGGGGGTTTTCTTCCACCGCCGAGGAGTTCCTCATGGCGGCCGAGTACGTGATGTCCGAAGGTAACGAAGAGGTAATATTGTGTGAGAGGGGTATAAGGACCTTCTCCAACGAGACTAGGTTCACCTTAGACCTTTCAGTGATCCCCGTTATCAAGGAACTCAGCCACCTCCCCATCATCGTCGATCCCAGCCACAGCACCGGAGTTCGTGACAAGGTAGCGCCTATGGCCAGGGCGGGTATCGCAGCCGGGGCGGACGGGATGATAGTGGAAGTCCACAACGAACCCGAAAAGGCAAAGAGCGACGGCCCGCAGTCACTACGGTTTAAGCAGTTTGCAGATTTGATGGACCAGGTCAATCAAATCACCGAGACCTTGCAGGGCAAAAAACTGGTTGAGTCCTGATGGACGGAGAAAGTGGCTTTAGTCGGGTAACGATTATTGGCGTGGGGCTGATGGGAGGGTCGTTCGGGCTTGCCCTGAAGAACTTCTATCCAAGGGTGACGGTGACCGGCGTCGACTACAAGCGACAGGTGGAAATAGCCTTGGACCGGGGTGCCATTGACGAGTCCTATCCGCCCGCCCACCTCGGGCGGGGCGTCGAGGGCTCTGACCTGGTCGTGGTTGCCACGCCGATCGACGGAATCATAAGGCTGACCACCGCCCTGTCGGGTCAAGTTGACGGCGGAGCGGTCGTACTCGACCTGGGGTCGACGAAGGAGGAAATATGTAGGACCGGGTGGGAGGCTTTTTCCGATTCCACGGCGGAGTTCGTGGGTGGACACCCGATGACGGGAGCGGAGGTCCGGGGCATGGAAGGAGCCCACCCCTTGCTTTACGAGAATAGCGTTTTCGTTCTCTCAACGCCCAACGGTGAACCCACCGAGGGGTCGCAAAAGCTTGAGGGCTTTTTGCGCCGCCTGGGTACGCACCCTCACTACCTCTCACCCGAGCGCCACGACCAACTGGTGGCCAGGATTAGCCACCTGCCTCAGCTCGTAGCTGTGGGGTTGATGAGGAACCTCGAGAACAGTCCCGCGGGAAGGGAAGACGATTCGGCTGAGGAGTACCTGTCCTTTGCCGGTGGAGGTTTTAAGGACATGACGCGGATCGCTGGCTCGCCCTTTGGGGTGTGGGAGGACATCCTCGTGACCAACAGCGGTAGAATAAAGGAGGAAATCGAGCTATTTATCGGCGTGATGGAGAGGCTGGGGGGACTGGTCGGTGAGGAAGATATGAGGGAAGATTTCTCCAGGGCCTCGGCGTTGAGAAGAGAGGTTCCCGCCTCCAACAAGGGTATTTCGTCAAGGACGGTTAAGGTTGCGGTGATGGTGCCCGACAGGCCCGGATCGTTGGCTGAACTGACGTCATCCGTTGCCGAGGAGGGTATCAACGTCAAGGATCTGGAACTGCAGAAGGTGAGAGAGGACTACGGGGGTACGTTTCACGTTTACTTCGAATCGCGGGAGGACGCGACAGCGGCCTGTACCGTTATGAACGCCAATGGTTTCGACTCAAGGGTGATCGATTGATGAGCACGGAGATGGGAGTCCGGAGGATAACGGGGGGGGACCCCCTGAAGGGTGACATGTCGGTCCCCGGGGACAAATCTATCTCTCACCGTGCCCTCCTGTTGGGTGGGCTGGGCGAGGGGGTAACCAGTATCCGGAATCTGGCCCCCGGTGAGGACGTGGAGAGTACGATGAAGGTCCTCGGAGAACTCGGGGTGGAGGTGGAGGACGGTGGGCGAGAGGTCCAGGTGCACGGAAGTGGACTTGGCGGCTTTACAGAGCCGGATGGCCCACTTGATGCTGGAAATTCAGGGACGTTGATGAGGCTAATTTCCGGGATACTCGCCGGTCAGCGGTTTGAGGCGACTATTACCGGCGACACGTCGCTCCGGTCTCGACCGATGGATCGGATAATAGGGCCGCTAACGGAGATGGGCGCGATTATACGTGCCGAAGACGGGACCGCACCGCTGACCATAACGGGTTCGCGTCTTTCCGGCGTTACCCACCGGCCCAACGTAGCCAGCGCCCAGGTCAAGTCGTGCCTTCTCCTTGCCGGCCTCCATGCGGAAGGAGAGACGACCGTGGTCGAGCCAGGGCCTTCACGCGACCATACCGAGAGGATGCTTGCTGCCATGGGATATCCAATTGAAATAGCCGAGGAGGGGATTACCGTAAACGGACCTTCCCCCCTGGAGCCGATAGAGGTGGAGGTGCCGGGCGACTTCTCCTCGGCAGCTTTCTTTATTGCGGGGGGTTTGCTGGTCGAGGGCTCAAACCTGATAATACGTGATGTGGGCCTTAACGATACGAGGACGGGTTTTCTCGACCTCGTCGATAAGATGGGTGCGAAGATAGAAGTGAAGAACCGCCGCGTGGAGGAGGGCGAACCACGTGGTGACCTACGGGTGCGTCACTCAGAGCTTTCCGGCGTGGAACTGGGTGGGGAGGACGTGGTCAAGGCTATTGACGAGCTACCCCTGCTGGGAGTGGTTGCAACTCAGGCCGAAGGGAGGACGGTAGTCAGGGGTGCGGAGGAACTGAGGGTCAAGGAGACGGATAGGATTTCAGCCACCGTCGACAACTTAAGATCTCTTGGCGCGGATGTGGAGGAGCTAAAAGATGGATTTATCGTTGACGGCGGGGGTGGACTGACTGGAGGGACCGTGGACAGCTACAGGGACCATAGGATCGCGATGGGGGCCGCAGTTGCCGCACAGGTGGCGACTGGCTCGACCAGGTTGACGGGGACAGAGTGGGTTGAAGTATCCTTTCCCGGATTCTTTGAAAAACTGGAGGAATTGAAAAATGGTTGAGATAGATGCTTCCACAAAGCTACTGGGGCTGATTGGCAACCCGGTGGGTGGTTCACTTTCACCAAAATTACATAACCACCTGATACAACAAATGGGGATGAACTACTGTTACCTCGCGTTTTCCGTGGAGCGGGAGGACCTGGCCGCGGCGATAGAGGGGGCCAGGGCCCTTGGCGTGAACGGCTTGAACGTGACGATTCCCTACAAGGTCGACGTCTTTCGGGAAATGGACGGGGTGAGCGAGTCGGCTGAGGCCATCTCAGCGGTAAACACGATTGTATTTAAGGAGGATGGAGAGCTCTATGGCGACAACACGGACTGGCGGGGGTTCCTTAAATCACTGGAGGTGAACGGCTTTCATCCAGGCGGAAAGAGGTGTCTCGTCTTTGGTGCCGGTGGTGCGGCTAGAGCCGTGCTCTACGGCCTGGTGAGGGCAGGGGCGGAGAGCGTTCTTGTCGCCAATAGGACGGCGTCTAAGGCGCGGGAGCTGGTGGAAGAACTGGAAGGGTCTGGGGAGGATACGGAGCTTAACAGTGCCGGCCTCTCCCGGCTTCCATCGAGGTCAAAGCTGGCAGAGTACGACCTATTCGTAAATGCCACCTCCGTGGGGTCCGGAGAGCTCACAAGGGAGAGCGTCTGGGAGCCCGGCTTCTATAGCTGTGGGGATCAGGTTTTCTTTGACTTGATCTACAACCCTGATCCGACGAAGTTTTTACGGACCGCGGCCAACCGCGGGGCCAAAACTATCGGCGGCCTGGATATGTTGATTCTGCAGGGGTTGGAGTCCTTGAGGATATGGACGGATGTGGAGTTCGACCGGAGAAAGGCCCTCTCCGAGTTGAGAGAGATACTGGAGGTATGTTGACGATGGAGTTTAGCGTTATCACTGCCGGTGAATCACATGGTAAGGGGATCGTGTCGGTGATCAGGGGGTTTCCCTCTGGCGTCGACTTTGACAGGGACCTTATCGACCGAGACCTCAGACGTCGTCAGGGCGGTTACGGCCGCGGTGGAAGGATGGAGATAGAAAGTGACAGCGTCCAGGTCCTGTCGGGCTTTTATCACGGGGAATCGCTGGGGACTCCGATTACCTTCTGGATAAAGAACCGGGATTGGGACAACTGGAAGGAGTTCATATCGCCAGAAGAGAGGGGTGAAGAGAGCCGAGAGGTCAACACCCCCCGGCCGGGACATACCGACCTGGCTGGAGCCCTGCAGCGAGGCTACAGGGATTGTAGAAAGGTTCTGGAAAGGACTTCCGCCAGGGAGACTGCCGGGCGGGTTGCCGCCGGCGGGCTGGCCAAGACCCTGTTGAGGTATTTTGGTATCGAAGTCGTCAGCAGGGTCGTAAGGATCGGTGGAGTCGAGGACCCGTCCGACCCCGAGCCCCGGGACTGGGCCGGGCTTACCTCCGGGTCACCGGTGAGGGTTGCTGGCGACGAGGTGGAAGGAGAGATGATGGCGGAGATCGACCGGGCGGGAGAGCGTGGGGATAGCCTGGGCGGGGTATTTACCGTGGCCGCCCGCGGCGTGCCTCCGGGGATCGGTTCTTACAGGGAGTCCCGTGAGAGGCTGGACAGCCGACTGTCCGCCGCGTTTATGAGTATCCCGGCGATAAAGTCGGTTGAAGTGGGGCTGGGCCGTGAGGTAGGAGAGAAGCCTGGCTCGGAGGTCCACGACGAAATATATCACGACGAGGAGAGAGGGTTCTATCGCGGTTCAAATAACTGTGGGGGAATTGAGGGAGGTGTCAGCAACGGCGAGACCGTAGAGGTCTCTGCCGCCATGAAGCCGATACCTACTCTTACCAGCCCGCTTGACACAGTTGACCTAGTCACCGGTGCGGAAACTAGCGCGGCGAAGGAACGGTCCGACGTCTGTGCGGTACCGGCAGCCTCTATTGTCGGTGAGGCGGAAATGGCGGTTACGCTGACGGTAGCCTTTCTCGCTAAGTTCGGCGGTGACACTCTTGAGGAAATAGAGAGATCGTATACAAGCTACATCGCTAGTATAGATAACTGGTATGGGGGTGGGTAAAGACGTGGAAAAATTGGAG
>JAGXLQ010000217.1 GCA_018334595.1 Candidatus Bipolaricaulota bacterium
GGGGAAGAAGCACGTAGTCTTGCCCCTGGACGGACCCCAGGAGCCGGGCATCGGTCTTTCCACCCTCCTTGGACTCGCAGAGGACCTTAGCACCGGGATAAATTAAGCCTTTCAACCTGCCGGTGTTCCGCAGGTGGCACCTTGCCCTTCCGCCATCAGCTTTTACGAGGACTGTCACCCTGCTATCCCTCTCCAGCACGACCGCCGTAAACAGCTTGTCCTCATCGGACCTCGAAGATAGGATATCTGATCTCTTCATAGGGGTAACGATCCTGACAGGTCCCAACCACGCCATTTACGATATCCAGCCGTGTCGACCTGGCCCCGCGAATAGGCCTTGTGCCATCCATCAGGGACCTTCATCTCCGCGTATAGAGTCTCCCGCCACGCCTCAAGAAAGGCCGGCGCCCTGTCCATGTAGTCGGCCGCGCAGCCGACGTAGTTTTCAGATTTATCGTTCAGTTTCTTAAGCCAACGGATCCCCCCACGCGACCTCAATAAGTGGTGATCAATTAAGAGCGTGGGTACGTTACGACTTAACTCTTGCGCGTTCTTCCAGGCGGCTTTCCTGGCCTGTTCCCCCAGTTGCGGTAGATAGAGCGGTGGGCCACCAGTCAGCACGATATCCGGTTCCCAATCGACTATCTGGCGGATCGGTTTTGACTCCAACAGCTGTATATCGGAGGCGTGGACAAACACCCTGCCACCTGCCTCTATTCGCGTCAGGATTACGTCCCCGAGACCATTATCGTACTCCCCATGGGGCATGGGGGAAGAAAAAGAGAGCGGACATTCCTCACGCCCGTCAGCCGCCAGTATCCCCTCTCCGGGGACCATGGCGATGTCATCTCGCCTGCTGGCCATTTTTGGGTCGAGGCCGGACCTGGCAGGCCCCCACACTCTCAACGACGAGAGCGAGCCCGACACCGAATCAAGGGGCATCTGGTAGGGGTTCGCGTCAGCTAAGGGCACGTGATCTCCATGAAAGTGACTGATTACTACGTCGGTGGCCCCACGGAGGGCGTTGACGATATTCTGTCGCACCACGGCACCAACCGCTACTTGAAAGGGGTGGGGCAGCAGTCCATGACGCCGATAGCCAAGCGCCACTCCGGGGTCAATAACGACCCTGCGTGTGTCCGTCGTGACGTAGACACATAGACCACGTACGCCGAGCGATTCTGCCCCCAGAACCTGGATGTTCATTGCGACCCCCTTTCACGCCAGGGGTTAACGACACCCTGAAACTATCAACAAGTTAAAAATATGCTACCTTCCGCACGAATGCAATGATTTTTTACCTGGACCATATTCCCCACGTTACCAGGACATACCAGGTTGAACCAGCTATAAAGTTGTCATAATAATTCGATAATTGTAATATATATGTGGCCTATTAAATCTAGTAAACTTGAACCTGATCTTAACTTTTTTGGGTGTGATTACATGAAAAAGTATTCATTACTCGTGTTCTTGGCATTGTTTCTACTTGCGTTTACTCCTGCCAGCGCCGAGGAGGCAAAAACTGCTCCGCAAGGCATAATTATCAAACCTCCGGAGACACCGGGACTTACCGTAAAACTGAGTACGTCCAAAAGGTATTATCCACCCGGCGGTGAGCTGGAATTAGAGGTAGAGATTAACAAGAGGGCCTATCTCTACGTCTACAGCCTAGACCCCGATGGTAACGTCCAACTCCTGTTCCCAAACAAGTACGACAAAGACAACCTGCTAAACACCGGAAAGCACGAATTCCCACGGCAGGGCTACAGCTACCTCGTCGGGGAAAACCAGCGGTACGAATACCTGCAGGCTATCGTCTCCACTTCACCCGTCTCTAACTTCGCTTCAATCGGCTCCGATGACTACAAGGAAAACCCCTTCCCCGTCTTAAGCGACGAACCGGAATCGTTTCAGAGCACAACTTCAAACAACCTCACAAGCGGTGGGGGGTCCTTCGAGTGGTCAACCGCCTGGACCGGTTATGGGATAACCCCATATCTGTCCACGCTCGACGTGACAAGCCGGCCTCCCGGTGCGGAAATATATGCAAACGGACGGTACCTGGGAAGGACGCCGGGTTCCGTCCAAGTAAAACCGGGTGAGGTCGAGGTAGAAGTCAAGCTGACTGGTTTTGAGAGCTGGGAGACCTCGGTTTGGGTGGATAAGTTTCAGACAAAAAGCGTAGACGCCTCGCTTTCTCCGGCCAGGGAGTCATGGCTCTACGTGGTTAGCGAACCCCCGGGGGCGACCGTAACCTTCGATGGAGACTTCAAAGGGGAAACTCCGGTCGGGTTCTCCGTAACGGGAGACGGGGGTGACCTGGAAGTATACAAGGAGGGATACAAGGCGTACGATGAGTACGTAAGCCTCCAGCCAGAGGATGACAACACGTTAACCGTAAACCTATCGCCAAAGGAAGAAGGGCCCGGCCGGGCAGTGCCTGACGGCGGGGACGTCTCCGGCCCTCCGGTTACGCTAGCGGGAAACTTCGGCAGCGGGCTGGACGGCAAGCTCTCGCTGGGAGTCGAAGTGGGGGTAACGGACTTCCTCATCGGTGGGTCCCTGAGGATGACCGACAAATCGGGGCCGTACGAGCCGATCAATTTCGTGACCCGGACCTGGGAAACCGAACAGGTAGTCAACTACGGTCCGGAATGGGAGCTCTACCTGGGCGTCAATCCCGTGCTGGTTAACGGCCTGGGCCTGAGGGCCGGAGCCGGGGTAGCGGTACAGCAGAGGGCCA
>JAGXLQ010000218.1 GCA_018334595.1 Candidatus Bipolaricaulota bacterium
CAATTATCGAAAGCCTATTTCCGTCAGTATCGGGCGTCGCCAGAAGCGGGGTTTCTAAGGCGTTGTTTCTTGCCCTCTTAAAGAACGTCCGCCCTTCCCCGACTGGAAGGTCGGGTAAGATCAACCCGTCCACTCCAGCTTCTTTTGCCTTCGTGATGAAGCCATCTCCGCCGGACTGGAATATTGGGTTGTAGTAGCTCATCAGGATTATCGGGACCTTGACTTCACTCCTGACTTCTCTGACCAGACCAAGTACATCCTCCAACCGACCCATCGAACCTAGCGCCCGGGCTCCGGCAGCCTGAATGGTCGGCCCATCGGCAACGGGATCGGAAAAAGGTACTCCAAGCTCGATTACGTCCGCTCCCCCTTCCCCCAGGGCTTCGATATATTCCAACGACGTTTCTGGCGAGGGGTCACCGGCCATCAGGTAGGGGATAAATGCTCCCTCCCCCTGCTTGTTCACATCCCGAATACTGTCCGAAACAGCCTTCACCTCACCGCCTCCCGCACCGTTTCCAGATCCTTGTCTCCCCGGCCGGATAACGTGATTACGAGCAACTCCTCCGGTTTCATCTCGGAGGCAATTTCCATCCCCGCATAGATCGCGTGGGCCGGTTCCAGGGCGGGAATTATCCCCTCCGTTTCGGAAAGGACCCGAAAACCCTCAAGTGCCTGCTCGTCGGTCGCCGCCGTGTATCGGACTCGTCCCGTCTCCTTGTACAGAGCGTGTTCGGGTCCGACTCCGGGGTAATCAAGCCCCGCAGCTATTGAGGCGGTCTCCTTTATCTGACCGCCTTCATCCTGCAAGAGGAGGGATCTTGCCCCGTGGAGCACGCCTTCGGTTCCATCCGTCAGGCTGGCGGCGTTCCCATCCTCACTGCCACCGGCTTCAACTCCGGTCAGGCTTACTTCCTCGTGGTCTACGAAGGGATAAAACGTCCCCATGGCGTTGCTGCCCCCGCCGACGCAGGCAACAATATGGTCCGGTAGGCGGCGTTCTTTTTCCATCAGTTGTCTTTTTAACTCGTCTCCGATAACCCTCTGGAAGTCCCGGACGATCATGGGATAAGGGTGGGGACCGACAACGGAACCGATGAGATAATGTGTGCTGGCCACGTTTCCCGACCAGTCCCGCAGGGCTTCATTTATCGCGTCCTTCAACGTCTCACTTCCCGAACTAACCTCATGGACCTGGGCCCCTAAGAGTTCCATCCTGAACAGGTTCGGCCTCTGTCTCTTTGCGTCGACCGCCCCCATGTAGACTTCTGTCTCCAGCCCGAGCACGGCTCCGGCCAGGGAAGTTGCAACTCCATGCTGGCCGGCACCCGTCTCGCAGATCAGCCTTTCTTTGCCCATTTTCCTGGCCAGCAGGGCCTGTCCCATTACGTTGTTGAACTTGTGGGCACCGCCGTGGATCAGGTCTTCCCGTTTGAGGTAGATTTTCCCTCCCCCGGCTTTCTTCGTCAGACGCCTGGCATAGTAGAGCGGGGAAGGACGACCTCCATAGTCCCGGTTAAACCCGCGTAGTTCTTCCAAAAAATTGGAATCCTTCCTGTAGCATTCGTAAGCCTCTTCCAGGTCCTTCAGGACCGGATAAAGGATTTCCGGCACGTACTGTCCTCCGAAGTTTTCGAATCTGCCTGACTTTGGATACTCGCTAAGCTTCAATAGAGTTCACCTCGTTAATCAGTGATCTTACCTTTTCGGCCGACTTCACCCCGCCCTCTTCGACCCCGGTTGCCACGTCTATCGCATACGGGCGGACTTCGCGTACCGCCCTCTTTACGTTCTCTGGCCTCAGCCCTCCCGCCAGAAAGACCGGAAAGGGGTGGAGAAAATCCCTCACCCGTCGGCTCGTCTTCCAGTCGTGAACCTCTCCTGTTCCCCCGGTTCTTCCGGCAACTTCACTATCCATGATGATTGCTGCAGCTGGAGACCCCGCCAGACCCTCCGCACGTTCGATCGCCCTGTTGTCCCCACTCGCTACGGACAACAGGGCAATCATCCCCGTCCGGTCAGGTAAACAGCCAGATATCTCCTCGATCCGGCCGGGACTGAGGTTTGAATGGAGCTGCAGGTAGTCGGGTTTTACGCTTCGGGTCAACTTTTCCAGCGCCTTTACCCGCGGTTCCGTGGTAACCGCTACGGTGCTGACAAATGGCGGTACCTCCTCGGTCAATTTGACCGCGCGATCCACGGCGATGTTTCTCGGCGACTCCGGAGTGGCCACGATAAAACCTACCGCATCCGCACCACGGACCACGTTCAGGTCATTAACCGTCCTGTTTCCGCATATCTTTACCCTAACCATCTAATCACCCCTCAATTTCCCGAGAAGTTCTCCCGGTTCGTCCGATCGAACCAGGGAAGTGCCGACCAGCAAGGCATCGGCTCCCGCCTCCTCAAGGTATTCGACGTCTTCCCTCCCCGAGACCCCGCTCATCGACCACACGATTCGGTCCTTGCCGGCCTCGGCAAGGATATTTCCCGTTGTCGATAAATCTACGTCTAGGCTGCGAAGGTCCCTGTTGTTGATCCCGATCATGTCCGCCTCCGTCTCCATTGCCAAGTCGTACTCCCTGAGGTCGTTCGTCTCTAGCAAGACCTCTAGACCGAGCTCGTGAGCATAGGCGATTCCCTTATCCAAATCAAAAAAAGCTTCCCCCCTGGTGAACAGCCGATAAATAAGCAGGACAGCCCCCGCCCCGAACTCTCTTCCCGCACGGATCTGGGAATAATCC
>JAGXLQ010000219.1 GCA_018334595.1 Candidatus Bipolaricaulota bacterium
GTGCATGAAGTTCGCGGAATTGTTTGAGTTCCTTCAGGGAAGTTGGTTCGGCCAGTTCTATCACCGTCACAGTTACCATGGCTCGGGGGTTCATACTGCTCAGGCGAAGATAAGGGTAAACGTCTTCCTGTTTATCCCGATATTCTTTACTCCAGCTTTCCGGATAGCTTATCGAAAATCCGAACTTTTCACTCTCAAATGTTTTATACTGGACATCGGCATTTGCAAAGGTTGCTAACCCATCAACGAAGCCAATTGATAATAGGAAGACTATTAACGCCGTTGTTATTTTCCTTTGCAGAGACACTTTGTCACCCCAAGTGTTTTATAATTCTTCGACGGATAATCTGACAAACCTTTCGAAAACGTTAACTAGGAGTTTTCGTCTTCTTCTGTAGATTCTTCTCCGGGTTGAGAATTGAAGAAGACCTCAAGTATCCTTCGTGCCTCCTCCGCCCTGACTTTTGGAACCATTAATCGGACTTCTTGCTGGCCGGCAAACGGGGTAACCGCTTGAGTGAGGTGTGAGGAAATGTAGCAAGATATCTCGTGGTCCTCCAGAAGTGATTTCATTTGTTCCGCTTTCTGCACGTCCCAGGTCTGATAAATCGTTATTTGTTCCATTTGACTAGTCCCCCTGTTTTCCAGATGAGGAGATCTTGTTTCCCTCTTTGAGGCCTTCCTTCACAATCTTCACTTCTCTTCGGCGGAAAAGGCTCTTCGTTTACCCATCGTTTTGTCAAACCTCCCGTGTTTATGTTAGGTGAATTGGGGAGGTTGTCAAATTGATCGTGAGAGGAAAATGGTGTTTATCGAAATCGAGATTTACTGACACGAACGCTGAAACATTGCAGACACTCAGGTTACGGAAGGTCGAGAACAAGGACGGAACTTAAAGCATTACACGGATTAACCGTCAACAACAAGGTAATAGAAACGCTACTTAGGATGTGGAATATTAGGCTCCATAGTGGGGTTAGATCGAGCGAACTTGGTCGGTACGTAAAGCCCTAGCCGATGCCGGTGGAGATGTCAACATGGTAGAGAATCTAGCTGAAGAAGATATAGATATCTTCGACATACTCTATACCGGCTTTAGGGAACTACAGTTTGGTAACGGCCTGGCTGTTTCCCGTAATCGTCCATAGATAAAAGTACGTCTTCGGCTGGGCCGTGGGGTTCTAATAGACAACTTGCCCTACGGACGGTAGACACCTTCGTGGGCTCTAACGCTTGGTTATCTGGCTATACTTCACCAGTATCAGGGCTCCATATTTACTAGGGATGACGGCGTAGGCCAAGTCCTACTGGAGGATAAAGTGAAACTAACGTACTCGGAAGATGGCGCCAAGGGCAGTACCTACATAGAATCGTTCAACGGTCACTTTAAATGTCCAACAAGTCATTCTTTTGTGGGGCAGAAAATCTGGAAGAGCTTAGAGTCATGACCGAAGAGAGGGGCGAATACTGGAACAATCGAAGAGGATACAATAGCTTGCAAAACCTAATACCAATTGGGTATATTGAAGGGAGGATAGACAATGATATCTGATCAGATTCATCGTAATAAAAGTGCAAAAGTGAAAGCTTGGAGCTGCTGAAACCCACAAAAAGACATCTCCTAGTGGTACACCTTTTGAGGGCAGGCACCTTTTATTCTATGCTTGGTAGTTGTCAGGGTAAATTTGCGTCACGGATTTAGGTTTAACTCATCACGGAGGGTAGCCATAAATGACAAGAAACAAACCTCACGCCGATCCCCTGTCGGAGGTTTACGACAGGCTGGACTCGGGACCGGAAGGTCTTTCACAGGAAGAAGCCGAATCCCGGCTTGGGGAATACGGCAAGAACGAACTCGAGGAAGAGGAGAAGATATCCCCCTTCGTACTCTTTCTAGAACAGTTTACCGACTTCCTCATTTTGATCCTACTGGCCGCAGCAACCCTCTCGCTGGTCCTGGGGCATCAGGTCGACTTCTACCTCATTATTGCGATCGTCATCGGAAACGGAGTCTTTGGGTTCATCCAGGACTGGAAGGCGGAGCGGTCGATCCGTGCGCTCAAGGAAATGGCCTCGCCGGAGGCAACCGTCTACCGGGACGGAAAGCAAAGCATCGTAGCGGTAGAGGAGGTCGTTCTAGGAGACGTCGTCCACCTGGAGCAGGGATCGGCAATACCGGCTGACGTCAGACTGATCGACCAGCAGAGCCTGAAAATCGACGAATCGGCCCTGACAGGTGAGAGCGAGCCGGTCCAGAAGGAGACGGGAGCGTTAGAAGAATCGACCGAGCTCGCGGAGAGGTTCAACACGGCCTTCAAACATACCAACGTAGTCCGCGGGCACGGCAAGGGAATAGTTATCGCCACGGGTATGGACACTGAAATAGGCAAGGTAGCCAAACAACTACAGGAAGTGGAAAAGGAGTTAACTCCGTTTCAGAGGGAGGTTAACGAACTGGGTAAGAAGTTGGGTGTGATCCTCCTGGCCATATCGGCGCTCATCATCCCCATATCCATATTGTTTCATGGTACCGGCTGGCTCAACGCCTTCCTCACCGCCGTGGCCCTGGCCGTTGCCGCCATTCCAGAGGGGCTCCCCGCAGTAGTTACCCTCGCCCTGGCCATGGGGACCCAGAAGATGGTCAAGCGAAACGCCCTGACCAGGCGTCTGGCCTCCGTGGAGTCTCTTGGTTCAGTCGACACCATCTGTACCGATAAGACGGGTACTCTAACGGAAAA
>JAGXLQ010000220.1 GCA_018334595.1 Candidatus Bipolaricaulota bacterium
ACAGGATTGCCGGGTTGAGTGCGGCAAAACAGATTGGGCTAGACGAGGGGTTCGACGAGAAACTTCGAAACAACGAGGAGGAGTTGGAAAGACTTAGGGGCGGAGAGGTTGCAAGCGAGGTAAGGGCCGGATTACGGGAGGTACGAATATGACTACGAACAATGAAACAGCAGGAGTGGCAACAGACAAAGACTTAAGTGACCTGCTACCTTCCCCTGAAAGAAGAGAGGAAGGACCTTACGCGGTCTGTGAGTGTCATCAAGAAATACCGTGCAATCCATGTGTAACTTCCTGCCCGACCGGCGCTATTACCCAGGACACCATTAACTCGACCCCCGACATCGATTTCGACCAGTGCGTAGGGTGTAGAGAATGTGTAACAGCATGCCCGGGGCTAGCCTGTTTCGTAATAGACGAAACGTATTCGGAACAGAAAGCTTTGGTAAATATACCTTACGAATTCTTACCTTTGCCGGAAAAAGGTGAAAGCGTAACCGGCCTCGACAGGGAGGGTAACGAGGTAACCGAAGTTCAGGTTAAGAGGGTCGACGATCGGGAGTCACTTAATGGAAGTAACGTGATTACGATAGTCGTTCCCAAGGACAAAGTTCATCGTATTAGAAATATTAAAATTTAGGAGGAAAAGATGGTCGAAGACAAGACCTATCTCTGTCGTTGCGAGGACCTTACAAAAGAACGACTTCACAGGATCCTCGACGAGCACGAGGATATCACGATGGAAGAGATCAAACGCATGACGCGAGCGACCATGGGTCCCTGTCAGGGAAGAACCTGCAAGGAGCTCATCGCTCGTGAGATTGCCAGATACAGGGGAGAAGAATTGGAACAAGTAGACCTGCCTTCCTATAGAGCACCAATTAACCCCACAAAGCTAGGTGTCATAGCCGGGCGTGATGACGATGAGGAATAGTGCCAACGTTGTCGTGATCGGCGGCGGTTCCATCGGTTGTTCTGTCGCCTATAACCTGGCGAAATTTGGAGTGGAAGACGTGGTATTGCTTGAGAAAGACTCTCTTGCCAGCGGGGCAACAGGAAGGTGCGCCGCCGGTGTAAGGCAACAATGGGGGACTGAAGAAAATTGCTTGGTGGCGAAGAGAAGCATAGAGTTGCTTACGACCCTGTCCGACGAACTAAACGCGGAGCTTGACTTTCGTCAATCGGGATACATGCTCGTTGCTTCGACGCCAGAGGAAACCGACCAGCTCGAAGAAAACATGAAGCTGCAGAACAAACTGGGTATCCCCTCTGAAAAATTGTCTCTGCGTGAAGCCGAAGAGTTAGTCCCCTACTTAAATTTCAGTGAAGTCGAAGGAATATTCTTTTGTGAGGAAGACGGTCACCTCGACCCGTTCAAGACAACATTTGCTTACGCGCGAGCAGCGGAGAGGCTGGGCGTGGAAATCAATATTAACACGGGGGTACTCGACATAGTTTTCGACGACGGAGTCAAGGGGGTAATCACCACCGAGGGTAAAATATCCACCAATCTGGTCGTTAACGCGACTGGTCCCAGTACAAAGTATATCGGCAATTCTCTTAACCTCGCACATCCAGTAGAACCGGAAAGACATCAGATATTAATCACGGAACCCCTCGAGAGGGTGTTGGGGCCAATGATCATCTCATTTCAGCATAATTCTTACATTCAGCAGGTACCTCACGGGGGATTTATCATGGGTTATGGAAACCCAAACGAGCCCCATTATATAAATTACAAGCATAGCTGGCGTTTTCTGGAAAACATGGCCCAGAAGGCCGTGCAACAGTTGCCCGTACTGAAAGACGTGAGGGTTGTCCGACAGTGGGCCGGTCACTACGGGATATCCCCCGACGGTCAACCCGTCCTGGGAGAGGTTCCAGGATATGCAGGCTATATCCTAGCTTGCGGCTGTGGCAAAGGCTTTATGCTCGCACCGGCAATAGGTGAGGGCGTAGCTAAATTGATCACCGGTGAGAGCGTGTCAATCCCTATAGATAAAATGGGAATCGAGAGGTTTGAATCCGGCGATTTGATTACCGAACCCGCGGTAGTTTGATAACGTTTTTCCTAAAGGAGGTAAATAATGGGATGGAGAACTAAAGTTCTGAGAGTAGACTTGGGCAACCGGGAATTTAACACAGAAGAGTTAGATGAAGAGGTAGTAGAAAAACTCATGGGCGGTAGGGGTATCGCCTCGTACATCCTCTGGGACGAACTGGAAAGGGGCGTCGATCCGTTAGGTCCGGACAACAAGTTAATCCTGGCAACCGGTCCCCTAACTGGCCTGCCTATACCGTCATCGGGCAAGATGGTTTTGGCAGCAAAGAGCCCCTCGACTCTGGCCTACGGTGATGGAAATATCGGGACGAATGCTTCCCCGCAGTTGAAAAAGGCTGGTTACGACGTGGTCATATTCGAGGGTGCATCAGAAAAGCCGCTGCACGTCCACATTACAGATGAAGGCGTCGAGTTCAACAACGGGGGCGACCTCTGGGGGAGGGATACTTTCGCAAAAGAAGAAATTCTGGCAAATCAATATGGCGAAGCAGCCGGTCGCTTGGTCATTGGACAGGGTGGCGAGAACCTAGTTAATTACGCGGTAGTCATCTCGCAAAACGGCAGAGCTGGTGGGAGAAGCGGCATGGGAGCAGTCATGGGTTCGAAGAGGCTCGCCGGTATCACCATAAAGGGCAAGGGTCAACCCGAGATCCACGATCCGGAACGCCTCCGCGA
>JAGXLQ010000221.1 GCA_018334595.1 Candidatus Bipolaricaulota bacterium
GGGGAGCGAGCCAAAGGCGTTTTCCAGCTTTTAACTCGCTTTCACGTATTTAAAACTCTGGTACTGGATCTGTTAATGTGAATATTATAACTAATCAAGATTTAATTCAACCTAGAACGTTCATTTCCTCTTGCGGGAAGTTTCTAACGTAGGTCTCCGGGGTTAACTCCTCTACATTACCTCCGGTTTAAGAAAGGCTTCACCTTCTACAATATCACCCGCAAGATATCTAGCGAGGGATGCGAGTGAATCTCTTGCGGGACTATCCGCCATTCCGGAGATATAATCCAACGCCTTCTTTCCGTACTCGTTTGAGTACTCCAACGAATCCTCTACTGCGCCGGATTCCTTGATTATATCTATGCCACGATTTATTTTCTCTCTTGAGGGGTCCTCGTTCACCAGTAGTTCCTCTATTGTCGACCTCCTATCCGACCTGTTAATCGCAATTATGATTGGCAAAGTGAGAACTCCCTCCTTCAGGTCCTTTCCTGGTTCCTTGCCCAAGTTTTCTCTCGTCCCGAACAAGTCTCTGAGATCGTCCATGATCTGAAATGCAAGGCCAACGTTAAGGCCATAACCTTCGAGTTGCGCTTGAGCTCCGTCACCTCCCCCACATGCTCTGGCCCCAAGCAGACAGCTCTTTGACATAAGCAGGGCTGTCTTCTGGCGGACCCGGGTTAAGTAATCGTCTATGGAAACCCCGTGGTCGCCACTGTCAACCAGCTCATACGCTTGCCCCCGGGTCATAGCCAGGGTGGCCTGCAGAAGGTGAGTCAGGTAGTTACTGTCCTCTAACTCTGCCAGCGAGTTGGCAGCAAATGTATATAGCAAATCGCCGGAAAGAACCGCGACCTTGTTGTTCCATTTGTAGTTGACGGGCGGGCTTCCCCGGCGAAGGTTTGAATCGTCGATTATGTCATCGTGGATGAGGGAGGCCATATGGACAAGCTCGACGGCAATTGCCAGGGGCTTGAGCCTTGTTAACTTGTAATCGAAAAGCTTGCCGGAGAGCAGAACTAGAGATGGTCGCAAACGCTTACCACCGGACTCCAACAGGTAAAGGGAACTATCCGTTAGTGGTTGCAATTTGGAAGTAACAAGGTAACTCAACTCTTCCTCTACCTCTTCCAAATCCTCTTTGATCGGACTTACCACGTTATCGACAAATGACATTTTTCTCCTATTTTACACCAGAATGAATCGCGGCGATACCAAAGGTTAGCTCTTTGTAGCTTACTTCTTGAAGGCCAGCTCTTTCAAACAGTTGTTTCAACTCGTCCTGGTCCGGAAATTTCTTTAGGGAGGTAGTCAAATGACAATAAGGGTCACGCCTTCCATGGAGAAGCTTCCCCATCCAGGGAAGGATATGGTTGAAATAGGAAAGGTAAATCGTTCTGAACGTGGCCAACTTCGGCTTCGCCAGCTCCAGCGTAACCACACGACCCCCGGGCTTTACGACCCTCCGCATCTCCGATACCGCGGAGGTCAAGCTTTCCACGTTGCGCAACATAAACGCAGAGGTAACCACGTCGAAGTAACCGGTTGCAAAGTCAAGTGAGGTGGCGTCTCCAACCTTAAATTCAACTTTAAGGTCTTCTGTACAATTGCCTTCCTTGACGCCCTGGTTGATCATCTCCGGTGACAGATCCACCCCGACAACTTCCCCACTCCGGAGGCTATTGACGATCTCCCTAGTAAGCATCCCCGTACCACACCCTAAGTCCAAAACGCGTTGACCGTCCTTAAGGTCGATTTCAGAAAGAAGTGCCCGTCGCCACCTTCCTATCTGACCAAAGGATATAAACTCATTAACCCTATCGTAGTCTCCAGCTATCCCTGAAAAGACCTGCTTAACCCGGTCCTTTGATGTGGAGAAGTTCTCTTCGGAAGTAGTATTGTCAGTCGAATTAGAGTTGACAATTATCATAATATATTCTATCAAACAAAAGGATTTTACTGGATCGTTATTGGATGAACAAGGCACATGTCACGGTAACACAAAGGGTATTTCGGTGATGCCGTGTTCGTCACGCCACCCAGGTAACCCTCCGTGCTTTTTCATTACACGGTTCACCGGTAAAGTGGGTTGTTTAACCCGATACTGATGTTTAATATTTACCTGCTTTACCCAAACACGGACGTGAAATCATGCACGACGACATAATATTTCTACACCCTCCAAGTATTTTTGACTTTAGGGAAAGGCCAATACTCTGGGGACCTATGAATGATCTAGTCCCCTCTAAGTCGGTCTTCGAAATGTATCCAATTGGCTTTGTCTCGCTCGCTTCGGCCCTGGAAGAAAACGGATATGACGTGCGCATAGTTAACATCGCGCTCAAGATGTTGCGAAGTTCTTCCTTCTCGCCGGAGAACTACCTCAAGAAGCTGGACGCAAATGTGTTTGCAATTGACCTACATTGGCTTCCCCACGTGCATGGAGCAATCGAACTCTCCCGACTGTGTAAGAGGGTGCACCCAGAAGTTCCTGTAATACTCGGTGGTTTATCCGCCAGCTATTATCACGAGGAGATACTCCGGGAATTAGACTCGGTGGACTTCGTCCTCAGGGGTGATTCCGTCGAACGTCCCCTGGTTAAACTAATGGACTCAATCACAAGCGAAGCGGGGTACGAAGAAGTCCCTAACCTGAGCTACAAGTTGGGAGATAAAGTCGTCGTAAACGAACTTTCAGCCGTCCCCAGGAACATCGACTCCTTT
>JAGXLQ010000222.1 GCA_018334595.1 Candidatus Bipolaricaulota bacterium
AACGCTCAAGATAGGACCCAGTTGGACCTCCCCGGTATAACTTTCGTCGGGGATGACGATAGCGCGTGTTTTTTTTCGAACTACACCCCGGAAGAGAAGCCTGAAACCTTCCGATTTGAAGTTTCCGTTGGGGAGGAACTGACGGTCGAGGAGGCCGGAGTCAAACTGAGCTTTGACCGCCTCTCCCGGGATAAAGCTCCTGATTTATCGCAACTAGCAAATGACCCGTCTCGTGAGGTCGTTAGTTGGAATCAAGTCGAGCCACCAATTATAGTTAGGACCAGAGAAAACGGCGATCGGTTTATTCCCCTGGGTATGGACGGGGAGAAAAAGATCAAGGACTTTCTTATTGACTCAAAAGTTCCCGTGGATAAGCGGGACCGGTTGCCCTTAATATGTGATGATAGACGAATCATCTGGGTAGTCGGGTACAGGATCGACGAGCGTTACAAGCTCGATAGCTCCACGGACAACGTATTATTGATGGAAGCGAGGGATATATGTTAACTCTATTGCTCTTTTTGGCGGTCATTTCTTTTTTAATTGCAATTCATGAGGGGGGCCATCTCATATCGGCGAAGCTGGCCGGGGTTTGGGTCCACGAGTACTCGATCGGTTTCGGCCCGGCACTCTATAGCAGGGATTACAACGAGACTACCTACTCTATCAAGCCGATACCATTTGGCGGTTACGTAAGGATGGCCGGAGAGGACGTTTCGGAAGAGGGTTCGGAGGATCAGCAGGTCCCTGAGGATAGAAAATTTTACTCCCAGTCTCCGGGAACGAAGGCCTTAATCTCCGTGTCCGGCCCGCTGATGAATATTTTGACTGCAGTGTTGATTATGATATTTGTGGTTGGGCTTACCGGAACACCGAGAATATCGATCTTTGGGTTCATGGAAGGTTCTCCGGTCGAAAGCAGCCTCCGTGTCGGGGACCAGATAATGTCGATCGAAGGAAAGGACATTACCTCTACGAACGAGATAAATAACCTGATTCAATCTAATAAAGAAGAAGAGATATCGATTACGGTCCGTAGAGATGGCGAGTTGTTGACCTACTCGGTCGTCCCGACCTATTACGAGGACCAGGGCAGGTACATGCTCGGAGTAGAACTTGGGACGGCGATGACAAACAAGGTAAATAATGTTGCCCAGGAATCGTTCCTGGCCGAAGCGGGTCTAGAACGTGGCGATACCATAGTCGAAGTGAATGGGGAACCAGTTAACGACGGTCCCGCCATTATCGCCGCCCTCGAGGAAATACCTGAAGAGAAGCCCATTATATTGTCGGTCAGGAAGAAAGGTGAGAAGGGAGCAGTTGAGCTGGAAGCCGGTTCGGCTCAAGATATTTACGGCGCCCTCGGTCTGGAGACGATCAGGACTCCTGTGGGGCCGATTAGGGCGATAACGGATGGCCTGGACCAGATAAAGAACATCATGGTCCTAACCTATCAGGGTCTCAGACTAGTCATCAGGGGCAATATACCGGCTGGAGAGGCGGTCACCGGACCTGTGGGGATTGCAAATATGCTCGGCCAGAGCGCCCGGCAGGGCCTGTATCCACTTTTCTTTTTGATTGCCCTGATCAGTCTTAACCTGGGGTTGATAAACCTAGTTCCGTTTCCTGCTCTTGATGGGAGCAGGATCGGATACGCCGCTTACGAGTTCATTCGTGGCAAACCGATTCCTCCCGAAAAGGAGGGCCTTATAAACTCGATAGGGTTTATAATCTTGATTGGCTTGATGATCTTCATTACTTATAAGGACATCGTCAACTTCTTCACGTAGTTGCTGGAATTGGTTACGGGACGTCTTCCCGTCTTTTTCCATTGATCTGGTGTACGGGGTGATAAGGTGGAACTTTCTTTTACGGGCATTTTAGAAGATATGAGAGGTCTCAAGTTCTCCTTCAGGTCGGTTAGACGGTGGCTCCTTTATTTTTTTGCCCTTACCATGCCCCTCGTCATCTTTATGGGCAATACTGAATACGGATACACGAAGACGATATACACGTTTATCTATATTTCAGTTTTAATCCTGCTCTGGGTGGTGGAAGTGGCCTTCTCCCGGGAGGGTTCAGTCAGGTTCACGGGACTTTCCATACCCGTGGTCCTCCTGATAGTTTCTGGGCTCCTTTCGATGGTGAATGCGTCGAGCAAGACTGTCGTCCTGCAGAGCGTTGCCTTGTTGGTCTACTTCTACCTAATATATTTTCTCGTCGTAAACACCATAGATACCAGGACCGGGGCAAAAAGGCTGTTATACTCGTTGATTGCCTCGGGGCTGGGTGCAACTATCTACGGTCTTCTGCAGTTTCTTGGGATGGCACGGGGCCCGTACGGTCTGAGGCCGGGACCGCAATCGATAATCAGCGTGATGGGTAATCAAAATTACCTGGCCGGATTCATCTCATATCTATTTTTCCCCGCGGTAATCCTAATCGTCCTGTCCGACTCCAAGGTTCTCAAGGTTGTCCTCACGTTGGTATTGGGGTTGTTCTTTTTCCTGCTCTTTCCCATCGGGGCCAGGGGCGCATGGTTGGGAATATTCTTTGGACTCGTCGTCATGGTCGGGGGAATAAGCATTGGCCGGACCTGGAGCACCTTGACGCGGAGAAAGGTATCAGTTGTACTCCTGATTCTGATATTGCTCGTTGCCTACTTGCTTGCATCGGCGCCGGGTCCGTTGAACTCAGTTCTCTCCTACTCGGCGGGAGGCGACG
>JAGXLQ010000051.1 GCA_018334595.1 Candidatus Bipolaricaulota bacterium
CTTTCTGGTTGTGGAACACGACATGAACATAATCATGGACCTCTGCGACCCGATAATAGTGCTCGTAGATGGGCAGACGCTGACTAAGGGGGCTCCGGACGAGATAAAGAACAACCAGAAGGTAATAGAAGCTTACCTTGGAAAGTAACCAAACTAGGAGGTGAACGATTTGAGCCTATTAACTGCAAACGACCTCTCCGCGGGATACGGAGAAGTGGACGTACTTCACGGTGTTTCACTTGAAATGAACGAAGGAGAGCTCGTGGCCACGATCGGGCCTAACGGTGCCGGCAAGACGACACTGCTACGGACGATATCAGGCGTCATTCCCCCCGACAGAGGTAGCATAACGCTCAACGAAAACGACATAACTGCGCTTGACCCCGAAGATACAATTCGGTTAGGAATGAGTTTCGTACCCCAGGATAACAACATCTTCCCTTCTCTCACGGTCAGAGAGAACCTGGAAATGGGTGCCTATACCTTGAAGGGAGATTTTAACGATAGAATTGAAGAGATATGCGAGATTTTCCCCCAACTCAGGGAAAGAATGGGACAGAAAGCGGGAACCATGTCCGGTGGACAGCAACAGATGGTGGCCGTCGGCCGGGGGATGTTAATTCGCCCCAAGATACTACTTTTGGACGAGCCAACCGCCGGACTCCAGCCATCTCTAGTAAAAATGATGTTAAGTAAGGTAGAGGAAATAAATGACCTGGGAGTCGCCGTCTTACTGGTCGCACAGACCGTAGACGCGGTACGTTTGGCCAAGAGAGCCTATCTGTTGTCCGCGGGAGAGATGGTCCTATCCGGGGAAACGGGTGAAATGTTAGAGACGGACAGAGTTAAGGATCTGTATTTCGGAGGTTGATGAGGTGAAAGCAAATGGCTGATTTGTTTGTAAACGGAATAATACTCGGAAGCATAATTACTCTAGGCGCCATCGGGGTAACGCTGATCGCGGATATTTTGAACTTTTTCAACTTCGCACACGGCGACATGCTCAGCTTCGGCGCCTACATGGCATTCTTTTTCGTGGGAGTCTTTCCCAGCTGGGGTAACTTCCCCTTCCTTTCGTTTGGACCGTCGATGATACTTGCAATCATCCTGGCGATGATCATTACGGCAGCGTTTGCCCTGTTTTTCGACAAGATACTCTTCAAACCACTCCGACACCGGGGGGCAAGCGAGCTGTTTCTTGCCCTGTCCTCGCTTGGAGTAGCCTTCATCTTTCGGTCGATAATCAGGCTGGTCTGGGGGCCTCAGGCAAAATATTTCGGTGGACTGCAGATGGCCAGGCGTTACCCGCTTGGGATAACGATTAAGCCGGACGAGTTCTTCATCGTCGGTACCGCGCTTTTTCTTGTAATAGTCGTCTACCTCTTCCTTACCCGGACCAAGATCGGCAAGGCGATGAGGGCAGCTTCGGACAACGAGACGCTGGCGCGAATCACCGGGATTGACACCGAACGGGTAGTAAACTGGACCTGGATAATTGCCGTCTCGCTCACCGCTGCCGCTGGTGTCCTATACGGGATTCAGGTACAACTCCGCCCCATAATGGGTTGGAACATCTTGATTCCCATCTTCGTGGCAGTGGTCGTCGCCGGAGTGGGTGACCTCTGGGGGGCGATGGTCGGGGCGATGATCATTGGTGTATCCCAGGAGTTACTTACCGGCTTGCTCCAGGACATGTTCAACAGTCTTAATGTCGACGTACTTATGACGGCGTACAAACCAGCGATCGCATTCGTATTGATGATAATCGTGCTACTATTTAGACCTCAAGGAATATTTGGAACAGGGGAGTGAAATATGTTAAGTTACTTCATATCGTATCTGGTAATGGCTAGCACGTACAGCGTAGCTGCCCTGGCACTCAACCTCCAGTGGGGCTTTACCGGTCTAATGAACTTCGGGATAGGTACGTTCTACTTTGTCGGTGCATACGCGTCCGCCTTGTTGACCACGACCGCATCTCCCGATTACGTAGGCGGGTTTGGCATGCCCTTTATCGTTGGACTGGTGGGCGCGATGGCAATTTCGGGAATACTTGCCTACGTACTCGCATATCCTGCACTGAAGTTACGAGGAGGGTTCTTCGCCATATCGATGCTGGCAATCTCAGAGACAATTCGACTGATCGTCAAGAACGAAAGGTGGCTCACAAACGGAGTGTGGGGCATTAGAGGTATACCCCAGCCGACGAGGGCACTCCTTGGCGCAAACCTCGCCGAGTGGGTCTATCTCGGCCTGGCTGTTGCAATATTGATAATCGTCTACCGGCTCACGGAGATCGGAGTAAGGTCTCCATGGGGGCGCGTTCTTAACGCCGTCCGCGAAGACGAAAAGATGGCCGAGATGTCCGGAAAGAACAGCTGGCATATCAGGATGCAATCTTTCGTCTTCGGATCGATGATTATGGGAGTTGCTGGAGCGTTGTACGCCCACTACATCGGGTTTATCAGCCCCAGCTCCTTCACGCCGTTGATGGCGACGTTCATCGTCTGGCTGATGATCCTTCTCGGCGGAACGGGAAGCAACAAGGGAGTAATAGTCGGAGCGTTCGTAGTCTGGGGGGTCTGGATCGGGAGCGAGTTCCTGATCGACTTCCTCCCATCGGGCGTCACCAGCAAAGCAGGTTTTGTGAGGATGCTGCTGATGGGTATACTGCTGGACGTCATCCTGTTGATCAGACCTCAGGGGCTGTTTGGACGGGAAAAGGTGATATCGAAGCTCGGGGGCAAGTCCGAAATGTAAAGCCAGATCTTATTCAACCAAGAAAACAATAAAAAAGGGGATCCGGTAAAGGATCCCCTTTTTCTATCTAGCTCAACTCAGAAATTCTATTCTTCCTCAACTACTTTCGCCGGGACGAATCTACCGTCCTCGATAGCTATTTCTTCCGTCCTATCCGTTACGATCTTCCCGTCTTCGATCTTCCATACCATAATCGGAGAGACAACGTCACCTGCAGCGTTGAAGTCCACCGAACCGGCCGCTCCCTGATAGTTTATATCCTTTCCTTCTTTTAACAGCTCAATTGCCCTCTTAAACCCATCCACTCCGGCATACACCTTCTCGCCGGGAGGGTTGGCGACAAACCGCAGGTTATCCCTTATTGCCTCGGAGTCGGTGCTTTCAGCCTTCTGCATGGCAAGGGCAATTACTGCGAGAGCGTCGTAGGCATTGGTCATAAACGGCTTCGGCGGCGTGGAACCGAACTCTGCTGTATAGGTTTCGTTAAACGTGGCCAGGGAAGGAGTTTCTTTGGACCCGGGCGAGGTACCGTAGGTACCGTTCAAAAACTGTGCCCCCACGTTATCGATTATCTCGGGTGCCTTCATTCCGTCGGGGAATATGAAATTGTCAATATATCCGCCCGAGATGGACTGTCTGATTATGTTGGTCCCGTTCTCAGGATAACCAATCAAGACGAGTACGTCGGGGTTCTTCGACGTAGCCTCTTCCAGTTCACCGCGGTAAGAGGCCTTTCCCTTCTCGTAGGGAACCTTGGCAAGAACTTCGCCACCCTGCTCTGAGAACCAGGCTCCGGAGGCATCAGCCAGGCCCTTTCCGTAATCGTTGTTTACGTAAATAATTGAGAGCTTCTCGTACCCGAGGTCCAGGGCCAGCTGGCCGATAATAACTCCCTGAAGCTTGTCCCCAGGAACCGTCCTGAACAGATAGTCGTCGTCCTCTAATCCGGTAAGCTGGGGGGATGTAGACGCAGGTGAAATCTGTACAACTTCGTTGGGTACCGAGACGCTCTCCGCGACCGGCATAGTAACTCCGCTCGACAGCGCGCCAACAAACGCGGGTACGCCGTCAACCTTGACGAGCTTCTTGGCCGCGTCGACACCGCTGGTCGGATCGGTCTTCGAGTCTCGCGTGACGACCTTAATTTCCTTGCCCAGAACCCCTCCCGCTTCGTTCAGGTGGATTGCAGCGAGGAGTACTCCATTATTGATCGGGGGCCCGTACGAGGCAAGGGCACCACTCATGGACATTAGAGAACCGACTTTGATCTTCTCATCGGCAGCCTGCAAGCTGGTACCAGGAAGGACCAGAGCCGTCATCAACAACAATACGATTCCCAGGAGAAACCGAGACGAGTACATCTTCATATTCTTCATATTTTTCACTATCTATCCTCCTTTTAGTTTGATTGATCGCATTATAATGAAAATATTTCAATCAAACAAGATAAAAGGTTTACATTACAACTAACTTACAGAATCAAATTTGGATAAGGAATAATCACATCGATTCTTCTCCCCCTTTAACCTCTCCATAACCATGCTTTGATTGTACCTTGTCCGCTTCTTCACGAAAAAGATCGGCCCCTCAAGTGAAAGGCCAGCTCAAACCGCTCAAGTTTACCCGTCCCGTCAACCTCCCCTGTAATTTCTCCCCCGACATATGTTTTTCCCCGAACAGGAGGGCCCGACGGGCAAGTTCAGCAAACGTTTGCCTGAACGGCGCAAACCTGTCCTTAGTGAAATATATTCAACTAAATATTTTCTTGCAATATTTTGACCGACCGGTTATTCTCAAGTTAGAAATTTGTAAGACAGGCTCACAAATAGTTGGAAAAGCAGGCCAGCAGGGGGTGATATAAGCCGATAGAACCACGTTTTAACCCAATTGGGGTTCAGCATTATTCAGTTTATTGGTATAAAAACCAAAGCAGGAGGTTTGATTTTTATGTCAGGAAAAGGACGACTCAACACCTGGAGAACTCTCACGCTCATACTCGCATTGACCTTAATATTTAGTTTCAGCCTGGCTGCCGCCGAAGACAAGGAGAGTGGGACACTGAACGTTGCGCTGGCTTCCGAACCCGGAACATTGGACATGGCGCTAAGTACTGGAGTTGCCGCTTCTATACCAGCAAGGCACGTTTTCGAAGGCCTTCTCGCATTTGACAAGGACTACAAACCTCAACCGATGCTGCTCAGTTCATGGGAGCTCAGCGAGGACGGAAAGACCGCGACGTTTCACCTCCGTGAGGGAGTAAAGTTTCACAGCGGAGAGGAAATGGTAGCAGAGGACGTCGTAGCCTCGTTAAATCGATGGGGAGAATATGGTCTGACAAACAGCGCACTTTGGACGCGCGTAGAAGAAGTTACAGAGATTGACGATTATACGGTAGAAATGACGCTCTCCGAGCCCTTCGCACCGTTAACCACTTATCTGGCTAACATCTACGGCGGGCCGAGAATCGTACCCGCAGAGATTGCTAGAGAGGCGGGCGGTGAGCCAATCGATCCAGAAAACTACGTTGGGACTGGACCCTACAAGTTCGTCGAGTGGAAGGCAGGAGACTACATCTCGTTGGAGAGGTTCAACAACTACTCCAACCCACCGACCGCCCCGAGTGGATTTGCCGGGCGCAAACTGGCATATTTCGAAAGCATTAAATTTTCAATGGTATCGGAGGCCGGCGCCCGCGTAAGCGGTGTAAAGGCAGGAAACTACGACTACGCCACAAAGATTCCTACCGATATGATCGCCACGATAGAGGGCTCTGCCAGCACAGATCCGGTAATCACGGATCACCCACCTATCTATCCCATTATGTTGATTAACACCCAGACAGGCGTCCTGGCTGACGCCACAATGAGGCAGGCGGTCCAGGCGGCACTTGACATGGACTCAATCATGGCCGCTGGTTACGGTAACCCCACCTTCTGGACGCTGGACGGTGCCTACTTCGCAGAAGGAATCCGCTGGAGAACTTTGGCCGGGGCAGAAGCCTACGACCAGGCGGACGTAGCAAAGGCCAAGGAGCTCGCCGACGAAGCGGGTTACGACGGTGAACCGATCGACATAATCGTCGCAATTGACATGACCGCTCAGTACAACCAGAGTCTCGTTGTGAGAAACCAGTTACGGCAGGCCGGGTTCAACGCCCAGCTGGAGACCTTCGATAAGGCAACCTTCTTCCAGAGAAGAAACGACAGGGAGAACGCCGAGTGGGAACTTGCCTTCTCATTCTACAGCACTACACCCGACCCCTCACTCGTCCTCATGTTGAACGAGGACTATCCGGGCTGGTGGGACACTCCAGAAATTGACAACCTGAAGAAAGAATTAAATACGACGACTAACTTCGAGGAAAGATACGGAGTATGGGAAGAGATCAGGACTTTGTGGTACGAACAGGTACCGGCAATCAAATTCGGAGACGCCTATCAGTTACACGTACGAGGAGAAACCCTCAAGGGATACGGGACAGAGGAACAACCCGTTATGGTGTCACCGTACTTCTGGAATACCTGGAAAGAATAAGTAGACCGACTGTGCCGTCCCCGGCCAGCAACCGGGGACGGCTTCCTAATTTTCCAATTAAAAGGTAAAACGAGAGGGTACATTTGACAAGGTGTGGTCGATAGATAATGCTTAGTTATATTATACGCAGGTCCGGTGGAATGATTGTAAGTATCTTCATCGTCATCAGCGTGACTTTCATCCTCATGCACTCCGTACCAGGAAACCCCGCATCAGTCATGCTCGGCCCCAATGCAACTCCGGAACAAGTAGCAAGCTTAAACGAGAGTTGGGGACTAAACCGGCCAATCTGGACGCAGTATTACAAATACGTGGCCAACGTCTTTCAGGGCAAGTTTGGCAAGTCGATATACTATCAAAAACCCGTACTCAACATAATTTCTCAGAGAGCGGAGACCAGCATCTTCCTGGGCTTGATGTCCTTGATAGTTGTCGTCTCCGTGGGGGTCTCTGGAGGAATCATAGCATCAATCAAACCCAACAGCTGGCTCGACAACTTATTGCTTTTGGTCGCGCTGGCCGGCGCTTCCATACCCAGTTTTTGGTTGGGGTTGATGTTGATGAACCTCTTTTCAGGGCAGCTACATATCCTGCCGAGTTCGGGGTTCACCTCCGTCTTAAAAACTGGCAATATCGTGAACCTAAAAAACCTCATACTCCCGTCAATTGCCCTGGGATTCGTCAACGCTGCGCTTGTAGCCCGGTCCGCCCGCTCCAGCATGCTTGACGTACTTAACCGGGAGTACGTGAATACCGCCAGAGCCAAGGGCTTAACGGAGATGAGAGTGATCATCAAACACGCCTTTCGAAACGCGGCAATACCGATAACGACGATCATATCATTTACCTTCGCCAAGATGGTTTCGGCAGCGGTTGTAACTGAAAACGTGTTTGCCCTACCGGGAATCGGAAGCCTTGTGGTTCAAGGAATCTTGAAGAGAGATTACCCGGTCATCCAGGGGGTAATGTTGGTAGTAGCGATTCTTTACGTAGTGATAAACTTTTTAACGGACCTTACTTACGGCTACTTGGACCCCCGGATCAGGTATAGCTGATATGTTGAGACAGATAACTTTACGTGACGTTGGTGGTCGACAGTGGACCTAATTAACTTACTATTAAAGCGGAAGATTGCGCTTGTCGCTCTCGTCACTATCATCTTGATACTGACGATAACCGCACTTGCGCCGTTCGTCTCCCCGTACAAACCGGGGGCACTCAACCTCTCGAACAGGTTGAAGGGACCAAGAACGAGTCACCTATTTGGTACGGACCACTTTGGACGGGACGTGCTGAGCAGGGTCATCTTTGGCGCCCGCATAACTTTCCTCCTGGGGCTTTCGATATCCCTCTTCGCCGTCGTCTTTGGTCTACCGATCGGTGTCCTAGCAGGATATTTCGATACCGTGGGTACGGTTGTCATGAGGGTAGTCGACGCATCCATGGCGTTCCCCGCAATAATGATGGCGCTGGCGTTGATGACAATCCTCGGTGGTCGCGGAATTATCAACGTGATAATCGCTGTGGGGATAGTCTGGGCGCCCAGGATGGTACGCACGGTATATAGCTCCACGCTCAGCCTACGCGAGGAGACCTATATAGAGGCATCAAAGGCAATCGGGGCATCGTCAACGAGGATACTCGTAAACCATATCGTGATAAACCTGCTCTCCCCCGTTATAGTCCAGGCCACGTTTACCTTTGCCTTCTCAATAATGGAAGTAGCTGCGTTAAACTTCCTTGGCGTCGGAATTCCTCCATATATTCCCAGCTGGGGTGGGATGATGAGCGAGGCCAGAAATTACATTCAGGTAGCTCCGTGGATAATACTATTCCCCGGTATCTTCCTGGCGGTTTCCGTACTGTCCTTTAACCTTCTCGGTGACGCAGTACGAGACAACCTCGATCCAAAATTAAGGAACGAGGAGTTGGCTTGATTGAAAAAACATATCAACCCATTGATGTGTCTTATTAATAGGATAGCTGGGTTAACCAGACGAAGACAGAAGACGTACTGACCTAACGATACCTGAGGTGATAACAATTATAGATCTAACGGTTAACGAAAAGCAACTAAAGAGCACGGTACAACGAGCACGCGAGAGGAACATAATAATCCCCACGTTCTCCGAACAGAAAAACCCCGAACTTGTCCCCG
>JAGXLQ010000223.1 GCA_018334595.1 Candidatus Bipolaricaulota bacterium
GGCGCCTTGAAGCGTTTTGCTGCGGAAGGATATTTTGTACGGACACTGCCCGGTCCAAATCACTTTACTCAGACTTCGAAAACTGGATATCCGGTCATTGAGGAGGCGATAGCGCTCACCGCTGTGGAGTTGCTCGGGGACTGGATGACCGATCACCTATATTACCCGAGGGTTAAATGAAAAACCAAGTGTTCTGGATATTCGGGGCGCTACAGAGTTTCTCTCCGGGCAACGTGATGTTTCTTCTCTTTCGGTTGCTCAGTAGAATTATCGAGGAGTCCGTCATCGGTCTGGACGCCCGGGTGCGTTTGAGATTCACCTTCCGTTTCTTTTTGTTGGGGGTTGAATGTCCGATTAGGGGTTCTTGTCCCCTTAAGGTGACTAAACGTTGAATTAAGTGGCAATCAGTCTACTGTAATCGACGATAGTCGGAGTCTTGCCAGGGATAGTAGTCTGTCTTAAGGTTATTAATGATAGGAGGGTTGATATGCAAAATTTTACCTTTCAGAACAGGACGAAGATTATTTTCGGAAGAGGCACGGAAGAGCAAGTTGGGGTAGAGGTTAAAAACTATTCAGGCAGGGCACTTTTCCTGTATGGAGGGGGAAGCATCAAAAGGAATGGTATATATGACAGGGTGATGGATTCGCTGGATTCGTCCGGGATAGAGGTCGTTGAGCTGGGGGGTGTCCAGCCTAACCCCAGGCTGAGCCTTGTAAAAGAGGGGATAAAAGTGTGCCGGGAGGACGAAATTGATTTCATCCTTGCAGTCGGCGGGGGTAGCGTTATTGACACGGCAAAGGCGATTTCCATTGGTGTTCCCTACGAGGGTGATGTATGGGATTTCTATTCGACCGATATGGATATTGAGGAATCCCTCCCTATTGGTACCGTATTAACCATACCCGCGGCCGGAAGCGAATCGAGTCCGGGGTCGGTAATCACCAAGGAGGAGGGTGGATACAAGCGAGATGCCGTTGACAACGAGCTGCGTCCGGAGTTTTCCATCCTGAACCCAGAATTTACCTACACCCTTCCAGAATATCAGACCGCCTCCGGCGCGGCCGATATCATGGCCCATGTGATGGAGAGATACTTTACCAATGAAGAACACGTCGGTCTTACGGATAGGCTGTGTGAAGGAACTTTGCGGACGGTTATTGAGAACACGCCGGTTGCTCTAGAAGAGCCGGAAAACTACGATGCCCGGGCAGAGATCACCTGGGCCAGTACCATCGCCCACAACGATTTATTGGGGACGGGCCGGGTTGAAGACTGGGCATCCCACAAGATAGAGCACGAGCTTAGCGGGATGTACGACGTCACCCATGGCGCTGGTTTGGCTATAGTGTTTCCCGCCTGGATGGAGTACGTCTATCAAGAGAACGTAGAAAGATTTGCCCAGTTTACGACGAGGGTCTGGGGAAAGGAGACCAACTACTACTCCCTCGAGAGAACGGCGCGCGGAGGTATAAAGGCGTTGAAAGATTTTTTCAGCGATATCGGTCTCCCTACAAACCTGAACGAGCTTGACGTGAACATAGGCGATGGTGACCTCGAGGAGATGGCCAACAAGTGTACCGAGGACGGCACAGTAGGCAACTTCGTCAAGCTAGACGCGGAAGACGTTTTGGAAATTTATCGGATCGCTCGTTAGAGTGGGGAATATTCAGACAGGTAAAAATAAACAGGCGGGAGTTTCCTCCCGCCTGTTTCATAGTTTTGGCAATTCTCCTTAAGTGCCTCACCCAACCTGCTTTGGAGCAATGTTCCCTCTGATTCTGTTTCTAGTTTTCGCTTACAGGAGTATGGTCCGGAGGGTTGCCTTCTGATTGTTCAGGCAAACCTCCTTCTGGTCCCGTCCCTGAGCCTAAATCTGAAACTGTGATATCCAGAGTTGCCCTGTAGGTCCCTTGTGGATCGTCTAACCCACTTCTGTTTGCCTTTACGCTTATTCTTCCAAATACGTCTCCCTCAGAGCTATCGACCTCGGCATCGTGGGTTACTTCCACCGTCGAGGCGGGGCTGGAAACGGAGTGTGATGTCTTGTCTAACCAGCTATTACTCTCACTTGGAGAGTTTACCTCTGCCCACTCGAAGAACCATTGGGCCGGTATGGCGTAGTCACTTGAGTAGTCACTTGTATTGTTGTCCAAGTCAAAAGAACTGCCCGTGGCTGTAATTTCCACGTCGTAGTTGTGCTTGAGGTGAACCTCCAGCCTGGTAGTCTCATATTGTCCCGTTGAATCTACGTTGCTTACCTCTGAGTCGGCTGGAAATTCAAGGGCAGTTTCATTGTACACGCTCATATCGTAAGCGTTTGAAATTATAAACTGTGCTGATTCATTGATACTGTCCCCGGCGACTACGCCAATGGACAAAGCACTTGCAAAAATTGCCACCAACGAAAGAACGAATAGCTTCCTCATGGAAAGCACCTCCCAGTGATGTAGATGAGCATCTAGCGACTCGTCCACCACCAAGAGCCACGGCAGCTCGGCTGTCCTCGGACGAGGACCCGTGGCTTTGCGCCCCCGCGGTTACCCCCGGGGTTGCCTTTTCGTTATCTCTTAGAGGCCGTAGCTTTGCGCCCTGGGGTTGCCCCCAGTTTGCCGTTTGTAGATACTCCCATGAGTATAGTTAAGTTTGTTGGCGACCCTACGTCGCCATAAATCGCATAGTCAATTTTTGCTCTCAACTCTTCCCGTC
>JAGXLQ010000224.1 GCA_018334595.1 Candidatus Bipolaricaulota bacterium
CGATATATATTTCGTCGGAGGAAGCTCTAGGGTCCCGGAAGGAGTAATCAAATTAGATCTCTCTGACCAGAAGCCCAAAACAATTAAGCTCTCCACCAGCCTCGAAGTTGAAGACGGTTACCTCTCCGAGCCCTCCACGATTTTCTTTCCCGAAGACTCAAGCCCCCGGGCACACGGTTTCTACTATTCCCCCAAGAACAAAGAGTTCCGCGGCGCAGAAGAGGAGAAACCACCTCTCGTCGTGACGGCACATGGGGGACCGACCTCGGCAACGAGAGACTCGCTTTCGGGCGAGATTCAGTTCTGGACGAGTCGGGGCTTTGCCTTCCTGGACGTTAATTATCGGGGAAGCACGGGGTTTGGAAGAGAATTCCGGAACCTACTCTACGGGAACTGGGGAGTCTATGACGTGGAGGACTGTTCCGAGGGAGCAAAATATCTGGCCCACCTGGGAGAAGTCGACGGGGATAGGTTAATCATCAGGGGCGGCAGTGCAGGTGGCTACACGACTCTTGCCTCCCTGGCCTTTCACGATACCTTTGACGCCGGAGCCAGTTACTTTGGAGTAAGTGACCCAAGTCTATTGACGGAAACCACCCATAAATTCGAATCCAGATACCTCGATAACTTGATCGCCCCCTACCCGGAAGAAAGGGGGAAGTATGAAGACCGATCTCCAATAGATAACGTGAATTTGCTTTCCTGTCCAGTCATTTTCTTGCAGGGTGAGGAGGACCAGGTAGTCCCGCCGGAGCAGGCTGAGACCATGCACGAATCTCTGAAGAACCGAGGTATAGAAACTGCGTACCTATCGTTTGCAGGTGAACAACACGGCTTCCGCCAAGAAGAAAACATCAAGCGCGCCATGGAGGCAGAACTGTACTTTTACTCGAAGGTATTTCAATTCAACCTCTCCGAAGAGATCGAGCCGATCAGGATAGAGAACGGGGCGGATGATAAATAATCATCGAGTTACTGTCAATATTTGGCGGTGAGATATTAGGATGTCAGGCGGCTTGTTCAAGGACGTACTCAAGACTGTCCTGGGGATAGTAGCAATCGCGGTCGTAATATCCGGGCTGCTTCTGTATTTTACCAGTCGGATCAACCCGATTAAGTATGAGTTCAACCCCAAGTCCGACTACGTCTATACATTTCATCGTGACCTATTCACAATTGAAGGAAGGGGGGCGCCGGAAAAGAAGGTGACCCTTTTCCAGGATGGTTTTCATCCTCTCTGTCCATTCGGATGCTCAGTGGAGGCAAGTCACGCGGACTTAGTTAAAAGGATTTACCACTCTCCGACCGGGGACGCCAACGAGGGAAAATCGGATTACATTTTCCTCGATCCAGACGATGCTGTAATCATAGAGTTCGACATGCGGAAAGGTAAATCGATACAGTCCACGTTTCCATACGTCAACAGGATCATGTTTCAGCTTAAGGACGATTCCTCAGTAGAAGATATCAGCGTGTCCGTCGAATCCTATCCCTTCGAAGAGGGGGATCACTCTCCTGAAGACGAAACCGTGGAGGAGACAATATTTTATCACGAGGAGGACTTCGGTGACTATCTCGTGTTCGGCCCTCCCCGGCCGAGTTTTGTCAGCGTAATCAAGATAGGGGTAAAGGAGGGTTCTACGGGGCAGGTCGGTCTTAAGTGGGTAAACGCCTATCTCGCCCGATCGGAATTTATCTCTACGGCGTCTCAAATCGAAAGGGTCTTTTCAGGAGATGAACGGGGTGTCGACGGGGAACGGGACGCCAGTCTCCTGGAAAGGATATCCTCGGTAAAGTTTCTCGACCCCTATTCGCCAAAACCGGACCTCCTTTGTGCGAAATACCATCAACGGGAGGGGGACTACGAGACGGCGTTAACCGAGATAGAGAAGAGCATAGACGCCGCCAACCGTTACTCGCAATTCCTCAACAAGGAGGTCAAGGTGACCGACCTTTATGAACTTCGGGGGCGGATCGCAAGCGACATGGAAAAATGGGATTTGGCAATTGATTCCATAGAGAGGACAGGACCCGAAGTTGACCACGGCTTTCTTGTCGACGTTTACCTGAACAAGTATCTCGTATCCGAAAACGAGGGGCACATTGATAGGGCAGTGCGGCATGCCTTTCTGAGATACAAAGAAACCCCTAGGCTAATCCTGCCCACGTTGAGGTTGTTCTCCGCCAGGGGCCTTCTCGGAGACACTCTAACTGCCGTGGACAGGGTCATAAAGAATGGAGATTCTGGTAAAATTACGCTAGAGACTGGAGAAGTAGTCCCATTATTCGTCCTCCTAACCACGAAATCACTCCTCAACTTCTGGCAGGAAGGAGAGGGGTCCGACCTCCAGGCGTTAGAGTTAGCCAGGGAGTCACAGGAGATGGGGACGAACAAGGAACAGGTTGCGCTTACCGCGACGATACTAAGCCTCATTTACAGGGATATGGGACAGGTGGACAAGGCGAAATCGAACGAAAAAGCGGCTGTCGACTACTTCTCAAACTATGCAGGGTTGTACGATGGGTGGCAGTCCCTCCTCGAGGAAGACGGCCCATAACCACCTAAGGTATTTGCAGTCAGGCCCGCCAGGTGATATCGTTATTTTGAATCGAAGAAAGCCACTCAGATGAAGTTGATCTAAGGGTCCGGGTTGGTGTCAATGAGCGTTCCAGATTTAGAGACTTTTCCC
>JAGXLQ010000052.1 GCA_018334595.1 Candidatus Bipolaricaulota bacterium
GGAGGAAAGACAAATATTTTTCCAGCGACCTTCTCTCCGTAAACCTCGTTGCGCCTATCGATAACGCGGCCCTCGGATGGATCGTAACCACCCCAAAAGCTCATGGGATCGTTCGACTTAATCACCGTACCTGCAACGGAGGCCTCCAGGTAAAACTTCCCCACTATCTTCCTACAACTCATCGTAGACCCCACCCGTCACCGCCGCGCTTACACATCCATTTATGTCCCTTATTGACGTGGTTAGGTTCAACTCGTTCGGGGCGTAGTGAGCGAACTTCGCGGAGTTGGTGACGGCACTGCTGAAATTCCAGTTATCAAGCGGCCAGTTAAATAGGCAGGAGTCGGTACTGACCCTCACGCCCTCTTTCCTCAACCGCCGGGATATACCCATCCCCTCTAGCCAGGAGTAGACTCCCCTGTTCGTCTGAATCCAGAACTCGACCCCGTCGGCCACTGTTCTTCCGGATAATACATCTACAACTAACTGGCACTCCCGGACTGAGGCGTGAGGACACCCCAGCAGCACCAGGTCAACTCCATCGGTGGATGTGTCATTCAGCTCCCCCCTGACATCGAGGAGGTCACGGCCGCTTACGTCCGTCCGCCGCGACCGCCCCTCTTCACTCGCAATTGACTCAAGATCCGGAGCCTCCGGCGTCACTCCCACGATGTGAAAGAGCCCCACTCCGCCGGATGAAGCCACGGCAGCTCCGAAGTTCTTCAGCGCGTCACGATTTATCCCGGTGGGAAGCCCGGTGATAACGGGCACTTGTCCGCCGCTCGCGGAACCGACGTAGTAGCCAAGGAGGGAATAGAACAAATCATCGCTATAGGAGAACGGTTTCGGGTCCTCCACCTGAAACCACAGGTCTGCTAGCCTGTTTTCGTCCTTGTGGAGGTCGAAGTAGGGGGCCCGTCCGGTAATCGCAGCACACACCTCAAGAAAATCTCCATATCTCGGGGTCTTAGCCCCAAGGACCGAATTGGCAAAGGCAATGGCGTTGGATTCGGCGTAGGCAATTTGCTCCCCCCGACAGGGGACCGTTCCATACGTATAGGGGGTGCACGTCCAGGTAGGAATCGCCCCCATCTCCATGTAGGCCTCCTCCATCATCTCACACTTGTGGACAAACCCCTCGGGTATCCTGAACTCTCGCCATCGAGTTATATCCCGGCCCCCGGGGTTTAGCGTCGTGGGGACGCTGACCTTTCCCCCTTCACCCACAACCCTCCGGGCAAAATCGAGCTTCGCCTCACCGCTCACGCGCCCGTAGCTATTCGCGTCTATATGTGCTCCCGATATCGGCACGAGGCGGTCAACTCCGTAAGCCTCGGCCAGCTCGACCTCTATTTTAAGGCAAAGCCCCTTCGCCGGGCCATACTTCCCGGCCAGGATGTCCTTCTCGTAGTTACTCAGCTTCATATCGGCCCCCGCTCTTCATTTTTCTCCGCCGAGCCGTTTCCAAAATTGACAGAGGCCCGGTAAGACGTAAGTCCCCCGGGCCTCTGTCACCTGGTCACCTAAGCTGGCGATTACTTCCGTTCCTTCTCATATTTCTCGACTATCTTGGCTAGTTCGTTCGAGACGTCGTCGTTTAACTCCTCCGGTTCGTGGTTCTCCAAAATGTCTTGTACCTTTTCTCTTGCCTTGTCACGGAGCGACTTCTTCCCCTTTTCTTCCCAGCCCTCGTAGACGTTTCGGTCGATTATGTCCGGGCTCCATACGTCCTCTTTGAACTTACTTATCGTCTGTTGCGACGTTAAATAGTTGCCGCCGGGGCCCACCTTCGCTATCTCGTCAACCCCGATAGTCTCCCTGTTAACCTGGACGCTCTTGATAAACCTGTCAATCATCGATATCTCCTCGTCCGCTATCGTCAACAGCTCCAGGGACGAAGTCATGCCCGATTCCAGGTAGCCCACGTCGTGGACGATGTTACCCCCGGCCAGTGCCGCGGCGTTAAGGGAGTTGGCAACTTCCAGTCCGGCCTGCTGGTCGATTTCCTTGGAATCGGTGAACCCACCCGCGTTGAACGCAGGTACCCCCAGATAATCGCCGGCTTCCTTTCTTAAGGCCAAACTGAGCATCGTCTCCGGCGCGCTGTATGAGAATACCGTCGTCTTCATGTCCATAGTTGTCGGGCCTCCCCCAAAAATGAGGGTGGATCCTTCACGCACTACCTGTGACAGGACAAGCCCGGCCAGATACTCGGCCTCGGTCAACGCGTAGGCTCCGGCCAGCGAGATTGGACCGGCCGCTCCCAGCGATGGGGTAGGCACGTACTGTATCGGTATTCCCTTTTCCGTCGAATATATTAGTTTTTCCACCGCTTCCTTAGAGTGCTTTAGCGGCGAACTCGGCTCGTCGTAGAGAAGGATAAAGGGGTTTGTCCTAAACTCCTCCTCTCCACCGGCAACGGCTACGCTCATCTCATATATTCCCTTCAGGCCATCAAGGTCCCAGGCAGTAAAAAGGATGGGCTTGGCCGTGTTTTTCACCATCGCCTCGAAGTGGTGCAGATCAGCGTTTGCCTTCGGTACGTCGTTCGCCAGGGCAAAGGACATGACGAAGTCGATGTTTTCCAGCTTATCGACGACCGTAGCAGCCCGGACGACGTCGTTTTTCTCACAGGACCTCCGTTCTCCCGTGTACGGGTCAATCGTATAGGGCGTTTCAGAGCCCGGTCCAAAGTAGGTATTGTCTCCTTCCAGAAACATGGTATGGTTCAGGTTCCTGTCGCTTAAAACCAGCCGTTTTCCACAGGTGTTCAGCGCGTTCTCCACCATACTGGAAGGCATCTTGACGACGTTGTCGTCGACTACGGTGGCTCCCGCCCCCTCCAGCATGGAGACGGCCTCCTCGGAATGAAACTCCGAACCGACCCGCTCCAGGATCTCCAGCGCACCGTTGTAGATCCTCTTGTGTTGTTCTTCCGTGAATATCGTCAATTTAGGCCTATTCCAGTAGTTAAAGTGACTGTTGATACCCAATTTAATCCCTCCAGAAATTGGTATTTATCTTTATCAATAGACAGCAAAAAGTCAGATCTTTGATAGGGCCCTGTCCAGGTCCTTGATAAGGTCGTCCGCCGACTCAATACCTACCGAGAGCCGCAGGAGGTTCTTCAGAATACCTGCCTCCTCCAGTTCCTCGTCGGTCAGGCGGTGGAAGATCGTGGACGCCGGGTGACAGATAACCGAGCGAGAACTTCCCTCGTGCGTCGCCGTGGGGATCAACTCCAGCGAGTTGAGCAGCTCGAAAGCTTCCTCCTTCCCCCCGTCAATTGCAAAGGAAAGAAGAGCGCTAAAGCCGTCCATCTGGCGTTTGGCCAGCTCGTGCCCCGGGTGGCTCTCCAGTCCGGGATAGTTCACCTTCTCCACGGCGCTGTGATCCTCCAGGAACCTGGCGACCTCCAGAGCGTTTTCCGAGTGCTTCTTCATCCTCATGTCCAGGCTTTCCAGGCCGAGTAGAGACAGCCACGCGTTGAAAGGAGCCATGGCGTTTCCGTACTGAATGTATTCCAGCCTTCGTATCTCCTGAATGAATTCGTCCTCGCCGACGAGAACGCCGCCCAGAATGGTCCCATTTCCGCTGATAAACTTCGACACCGATTCGATGACGACGTCGGCACCCATCTCCAGGGGTCTCTGGATGATCGGTGTAGCTATAGTGTTGTCCACTATCAGTTTGGTGCCGTTCGCATCGGCGAGACCTGCTAGGGCCTCTAGGTCGCCCACGTACAGGACGGGGTTACTCGGCGTCTCCACAAACATGAACTCGGTGTTCTCCGTCACCATCTCCTCCCACTGGGAGAGCTCCTCGGGGTGGTCAACGACCTTCGTCTCCACGCCGAACCGAGGCAGGGTTCTGGAAAAGAGCTCAAATGAACAGGTGTAAGTATGGTTGGAAACGACTATCTCGTCACCCGCCTCAAGGGCAAACAGGGCGACAAGTGAGATCGCGGCCATTCCCGAACTCGTAGCCAGCGCCCCTCCTCCACCCTCCAGGAGGGCGATCCTGTCCTCGAATATGTCCAGGGTCGGGTTGTTCTCCCTCGTATAGATGTATCCCTGCAACCCTCCGTACTCCTCGTAGTTTGCTTCCGTGTCAAATACCCATTCGGCGTGTTCCGCGCTTTTAAACGGGTGTGCAACTGATTGAGCCAGGGGTGGAGCGAGCGATTCTGCTTCGACGCTCTGCTCCAGACCGTACCCACCCATGACCTGCAAAGTTCTCGGATCAAGTTCCTTCTCGTTCATAATAATTTACTAACCTCCTGGTGACTTGTGTGAAATAATATTCGAATTAACAAAAAACAGTTGAAGACCCGACAGTTGCCGAAACCTACTGCTGCAACACGGGCTCAACCTCTTTCAATTCCTCGACAGGAATATGGCAGGTAATGGCGTGTTCTTCGTCATCACCTACTACCTGTATTGGTGGTTCCTCGTTCTCGCAAATCTCTCCCACCTTCCGGGGGCACCTCGTGTGAAACCTGCAGCCGGAAGGCACGTTACGAGCACTGGGAACTACACCTGAGAGCCTTATCCTCTTCTGTTCAACGTCGGGATTTGGTACCGATATTGAGGACAGAAGGGCTTCCGTATAGGGATGATAAGGCGGATTTAAGATATCCTCGGTCGGGCCGACCTCCGCCAGCCTTCCAAGGTACATCACGGCCATATAATCGCTGATATAGCTTACGACGGCCAGGTTGTGGGAAATATACATAAACGCCGTGTTCAGGTCGTCCTGGAGATCGAGCAGCAGGTTGATGATCGACGACTGGATGGAGACGTCCAGGCTCGAAGTCGGCTCGTCACAGAGGATCAGTTCGGGCTGGCTGGCAAACGCCCTGGCGATGGCGACCCGCTGTTTTTGCCCCCCACTTAGCTGGTCCGGGTGCCGGTCCAGGTAGCTCGGCCCCAGGTCGACCGCCTGCAGCAGTTCCTCCGCCCGCGTTACCGCCTCTTTGTGACTTGCTCCGGCCAGTTTAATCGGCCTGACTATCGCCTGCTTGATCGTCCGCTTGGGGTTCAACGTCGCCCTGGGGTCCTGGAATACGATCCTTATCTCCCGCAGTACCTCCTGGTCGCGTCCCTCGATCGGGACCGAGATGTCCTTGTCTTCGAGCGTTATTTCACCGTCGGTGATCTCCTCCAAACCTATGATAGTCCGTGCGAGCGTGCTCTTACCACACCCGGACTCCCCGACAACGCCCAGAGTGTTCCCTTCATCCAGGCTAAAGGAGACGTCATCTACTGCTCTTACGCGCTCGTCAACATTCTCGCGGCTAAAGAGCTTGGACTTGACCTCCCCGTAGTATTTCTTTGCGTTCTTTGCCTCTAGTATCTTTTCCCTCGGTCCCTTTTTCTCGCTCATTTCCTCTCCCCCACCCGGCTTTCTCTCGTATTCTTCCTCTACGATCTCCTCCGCCTCGAAACAGCGGACTTGGCGGTCCCCGTCGAGAACCTGAAATTCCGGCTCCGCTTCAGCGCAGCCTTCCTGCCTGTAGGGACAGCGGGGGTTGAACTTGCAGCCCTCAGGGAGCGCGTCCAGTTCGACCACGGATCCACTTATCGGCTGCAGCTTTCCCTTCCTCGTCTCGGTGGAAACCTCGGGCACGGTCCTCAACAACCCTCTCGTGTAAGGATGGATCGGGCTTCCGATCAGGCCCTCCGTTGGTCCTTCCTCGACGAACTGACCGGCATACATAACGCCCGAACGGTCACTGACCTCGTATACGACGCCGAGGTCATGTGTAATATATATAATCGTCGTGTTGAACTCGGACTTTAGGTCCTTGATGATGTCGAGGATCTTTGCCTCAACGGTAACGTCGAGGTTGGTGGTCGGCTCGTCCATGATCATCAACTTGGGCCGAGATATGAGGGCCATAGCCAGACAGACCCGCTGCCTCATTCCCCCGCTCAACTGGTGAGGGTAGCTATCGGCAACTATCTCGGGGTCGGAAATCTGGAGCTCCATGAGCATATCTACTGTCTCCACGCGGGCTTCCTTCTCAGAGCTACCGCTGTGTGTCTCCAATACCTCTCCAATCTGCTTGCCTATCTTGATTGAAGGGTTTAACGCCGCGGAGGGGTCCTGGTAGACTATGTTTAACTCCTTGCCCCAGATCTTTTTCATCCACTTTCTGGGCTTGTCGGAAATATCTTCCCCGTCGAGCAGGATCTCCCCGCTGTCAATATTCCCGTTTCTGTCCAGGTAACCCATAATCGCGAAGGCGAGGGTGCTCTTGCCGCAGCCGGACTCGCCGACGATTCCCTGGGTCATTCCCCTCTCCACGGATAGGTTAACTCCCCGTACCACCGTTATCTCGCCCGAAAGCGTGGTGTAACTTACGACCAGGTCCTTTATCTCCAATATGGCATCGTCTACAGTTCGTATTTCGTTCATCTCGGGACCCCCGTTAGAGTTCTCCGGCTTCGTACTTTCTTATGGCGTCGGCCAGGAAGTTCACCGCCACCACGAGCGAGGCGATGGCCAACGCCGGGAATACCGCCATCCATGGCGCCCAACTTATGTACTGCTGGGCCTCCTTCATCAACAGGCCCCAGTCCGGCGTGGGGGGCTGCACCCCCAGACCGAGAAAGCCAAGCGAGGCGCTCAAGAATATCGCGTATCCGAACCTCACCGAGGCTTCGACCCCGAGAGGCCCCCAGATATTGGGAAGAAGTTCGATGAACATGATGTAAAGCTTGGACTCACCGCGGACCTTTGCCGCCTCGATGAACTCCCTCTGCTTGACCTCGAGCACGGCACTCCTGGCCACCCGGGCAATCCGTGGCGCGTAAACGAGCCCAATGACGACTATCACTCCAAACGAACTGGCCCCGAATATTCCCAGGATGAGCATAGCAAACAAGAGGGCGGGAAACGACATCAATATATCCATGAAACGCATCACGATCTCGTCCACCAACCCTCCGAGAAAACCAGTAATCAGCCCGATCGAACTCCCAAGAAGAAGGCTGAGGGCAGTAGCCGAACTGGCCAGGATCAAGACCGACCTGCTCCCCAGCAGCACCCTGCTGAACATATCTCGGCCAAAACGGTCGGTCCCAAATGGATACTTGAGTGAAGGCCCCTTGAACCTATCCTGTGGGTGATAGGCGGTAGGCGAGTAGGGAGCGATAATCGGTCCCAGAATCGCAATAAAGACCCAGAGAAGTATTATTATCAGGCCTATCATCCCCAGCGGGGAGTGACTGAGCCTCCGGACTACCTCGAAAAAACCCTTAACCCTTCTTAGCAGTCCTTCCACTGGAGACCTCCAATTGTAATCTCGAAAAAGTCAAAGCACATCTCTTTACCCCCATCAATAGCGGATCCTTGGGTCCAAAAACGTGTAAATAACGTCAGAAGCGAGGTTCAACAACAGATAGACCGCGCTCGTCAACAATACGCTTGCCTGAATTAACGGGATATCCTGTCGCTGTATGGCTACATACACCAGTCGTCCCAGCCCGGGGTAAGCGAACAGGGTCTCGACGATGACCAACCCACCTATCAACCAGCCAAGGTTCATCGCTATTACGGTCACCGTGGGCATCAACGCATTACGAAGTATATGCCACACAACCTTGTGCTGTGGAAGTCCCTTCAGCACGGCGGTCCGAGCGTAGTCAGAATGAGAGGCATCGATGACGCTCGCCCTCACCATCCGGGCGACGTATCCGAGCAACACAAGAGAAACCGTTATAATCGGCAGAATTAACTTGGGGAATACCCTAAAGAGGTTTGCTCCCGGCTCTATAGAACTCATAGCGGGGACTATCTTCAGCCAGATGGCGAAGATCAACATCAAGAAGGTACCCGATATGAACGACGGCAGGGATAACGCGATAAGGGACGAGGTGGATATCACGTGATCAAGCCAGCTACCTTCCCGCAACCCCGCTATAACGCCGACGACGAGTGACAGTGGCACCAGAAATATCGTGGCACACCCCGCAAGGAACAAGGAGTTACGGCCCCGCCGAACCAACAGGCTGGATATAGATACCCCCTTCATACTCAGAGACGTCCCTAAATCTCCGTGAAGTACCCCCCAGATCCAGTCTCCGTAACGGACGACGGCCGGCTTGTCGAGGCCAAGCTGCGCCCGTAACCCTTCCAGAGATTCCGGCGTCGCGTACTGGCCCAGGATCATCTGAGCGACGTCACCGGGCATAACCTCCGTCAAGGTAAATATAATTATCGACGCGATAAACAGGGTTATTACCATGTTTATCAGCCGCTTGCCGATGAACTTTGTCATTAACCTAGCACCTTCCCAGATTGCCCGATTGCTGCATGATAAA
>JAGXLQ010000053.1 GCA_018334595.1 Candidatus Bipolaricaulota bacterium
AGGAGAGACAAGTCCCGCCCCGGCGCAGAAGAGGACGAGGAAATACAAAAACGTATGGAGAGCCTCGGGTATCTCTAACGGCGGCCGCTTGGGTTAATTAAAGCTAATTTTGACGGTTGCATTAGGTGGGGCAGTCCTTTAATATTTCCCTCGTATCTTTCTCACGTCTTCTATTTATATCACATGCTTAAACTATAATTAAAGCATTATATGGTAAGAAGTTTAGAACTTATATATTTAGTCTTGAAAGTAATTATCTATGAGTTAAAATATAGATAACTCAACAGCATTAATTAGATAAGGAGGGGTTAACGTGAAAGATCGAAAAAATCTTAGGTCAAGAAGTTCGATTCTGCGACAGGTATGCAAGGAACATTACCTCGAGGAAGCAAGCTATCGTTTGCGGAAGAAAGCGGAAGCGAAGAAACGGAGCCTTTAACAAATAATCAGAGAATAGATACATCGAGCTATCTTTTCACGGGTTCGGGTCCGCCCGAACCCTTTTTTCTTTCTATCGCCTCCTCGTAGCTGTTCAACATCTGTTCGGTAAACCTCTGGACCGAAAAGCTCTTGGCCACCTCTAGCGCCTCCTCCCCCTTCTTACGAAGCAAATCCCCGTCTTTTAGAAGCCTTATTGCCTTTCTGCTAAACTCCTGCAAATCCATATCTACCAGGTATCCTCCCTGTCCACCGTGTAGTACGTCCCGTACGCCCGGTGCGTCTACAGCAACGACCGGAGTGGACGAGGCCATCGCCTCGGCGACTACGAGGCCCTGTGTTTCCGTCAGCGAAGCGAACAAGAATAAGTCGGCTTCACTGTAATAACCGGCGAGGGCCCGTTCGTCCTCTACGTAACCAGTGAAATGGACTCGGCGTGACTGGTGAAGTTTACTCACCAGGGCCAATATCTTCCCCAGGCCTCTTCCACCCCCAACGATGACGAAATGCGCTCCCGGACACTCCTTTGCGATTAAATCGAAGGCTTTCAACAAGAACTCTACGTTCTTCTCGCTCCCTACGCGGCCGACGTAAAGCAGGATCTTTTCCGAATCGTCTATTCCAAACTGCTCCCGCAAACTCCTTTCAAGTTTCTCCTTCACCGTTTTCGCCCTCTCCATATACATGTCTATGTCTATACCAGATGGGAGTACCTCAAGGGGGAGATCGAGGTTGTATTGTTCCAGCAGGTCCTTCATGTCGGTCGAGGGGACGAACATTTTCTCACCGTTCTTGGTTTCTCTGTACGTGTAAAACCTTGAAACGGCCCTGGATGCGTTGCTGGGAATTCCCGGTACGTAGTGGCGTATGTAGAGTTCCAGGTTGGTGTGGTAGGTGAAAAATAGAGGGACGTCGTAGTAACTTGCCAACCACCTGGCGGGAAGGCTCATTATAGTGGGCAAGTGGACGTGAACTATATCCAATTTCTCGAAAAATTTCCGGAAGGTCCCTGCCGCTTGAAACGGGTCGGTGAGCCTGAAGTCCTTTAATAGGGGGCTGTAGTAGGACGGGATTCGAATGACGGTTTGCGGGTCTTCGGTCTCGATCTCTTCCTCTGGGTAATCGGGGCAGAAGACGAATACCTTATGTCCTAACCCCTCAAGCTGTTTGGAGAAGTTGACGACCGACGTGGCAACGCCACCCGGGGCAGGTAGGTAGCCTCCCGATACGAACCCTATTTTCATAATCCCCCTCGTCTTTAGGTTAGTTATTTTGGCAAAGCAGCACCGTGAAGTTAGATGAGATAATAATATTCTGTCTTACATTTTCCAGTCTGGCGTTCCATAATTCAACTGAATTAAGTTAAAGCTGTTGAGCTCAGGACAAATCTATGACTATCAGGGGGAATCTGTTGGAATCGTAATTATCTCCCTAATCCAGTTTATAATTGAGATATCCTCTTTTTTTGAAGTCGAATGAACAGAGGCTTATAATGAGAACGAGGTCGACCGATAACTCAAGGAAACGGTGATATATATGGAGTTAAAGCCAGGCGAGAAGGCTTCAGGAATAGTCAGGGTCGTGAAGGATGAAGGGTTTGTCGTGGAGTTGAGAAACGAGGTAAAGGGTTTTGCGACTCGTGAATGTGAAGGGGGAGTAGATGTTTCTCGGGTAAAGGAGGGCTCCGAGGTGAAGGTCGAGGTAAAGGAGCGAGGTGCGGAACGGATAAGGCTTTCAATCATTAAGCTATTCAGTCAGGACAAGTACCTAAAGAAACCAGACAAGTACCTAAAGAACATTTCCACCGAGAGAAGGTACGGTTCAGACGAATCGGAAGAAGAGAAGGTGTCCGATCAGGTTAAGGAATGGTTCGACGAGGTTGACGATAAACTAAAAGAGATCAAGAAGCACCGCAAGGAGAGACTCGACAAGGATTTTTGGGTACCTTAGCCGAATGACTTGAGGAGGGGGTTAGAATGTTGAGGGGTCAAGTGGACGTTGACAGTGAACGTTGCAAGGGGTGTGGGCTCTGTATAGATGCCTGCCCTAAGGACGTCCTGGATTTTTCAGGAGACTTTAATTCTGACGGTTACAACTACGTGGAGTTTGCCAATCCCGAAGAATGTGTCGGATGTGGTTTCTGTGGGATGGTCTGCCCCGATATGGCGTTAACGGTGTATAGCTTCGAAGAAGAGGAGGTGTCCTGATGGTGGACAAGCAGTTGATGCGGGGCAACGAGGCGATTGCTGAGTCTGCCATCAGGGCAGGGTGCCGAAACTATTTTGCCTACCCAATCACTCCTCAAGCGGAGTTGCTACAATGGATGGCTGTTCACATGCCCGAGGCCGAAGGCGGTACTTTCCTTCAAGCGGAGAGTGAGATTGGGGCAATTAACATGGTTTACGGTGCTGCCTCGGCGGGGGAGAGGACGATGACGTCATCGAGTAGCCCGGGTGTAAGCCTAAAGCAGGAAGGTATCTCTTACCTGGCGGGAGCTGATCTGCCCGCGGTGGTCGTAAATATAATGCGTGGAGGTCCGGGCCTGGGGAACATACAACCAGCTCAGGGAGATTACTTCCAGGCGACGAAGGGTGGGGGTCACGGTGACTATCGCATAATTACTCTCGCGCCCTCTACTGTACCTGAGGCGTCCCGGTTAACCTACGACGCCTTCGATCTTGCTGACGCCTACCGGACCCCGGTAATGATTCTGGCGGATGGAATGATCGGCCAGATGATGGAACCAGTTGAATTGCCAGAGCGGAAACCCCCCGAAGAGATTCCCCCAAAGCCGTGGGCGACAACTGGTGCGAAGGGGAGAGAGGGCAACGTTATCAAAAGTTTCGCGCTGGGTGGAGAAAACCTAAAGGCGATGAACGTGGCCAGATTTGAGAGGTACGAGAAAATAGAGGAGAAGGAAGTCCGGTACGAGGAAGTAAACACTGACAATCCCGATATCATACTTGCTGCATTCGGTACTGTCGCCAGAATAGTCAAGTCGACGATTCGTCTGGCAGAAGAAGAGGGACTAGAGATTGGCCTGTTTAGGCCAGTTACCGTCTGGCCATTCCCGGCCGCACGCCTGAACGAGTTAAGCGCGGAGGTCGATACGGTCTTGACGGTTGAAATGAATGCCGGCCAGATGGTTGAGGACGTGAAATTAGCTGTACGGCCCGAGACAGAGACTCCGTTCTACGGTGAAGTAGGTGGGGTAGTACCCACTCCGGGAAACATCCTCGAGGAGGTTAAAAAATATGTCTGACAAAGTCACTTCCGTCAAGAAAAAGGACATGACTAAAGTCGTAGGCAGGCCGGACAGCATGAACGACACGCAGTTTAGTTACTGTCCTGGCTGCCATCATGGGATCATCAACCGCCTGATAGGAGAGGCGATCGATGAGCTGGGAATTCAGGAAGAGACTATAGGAACGGCACCTGTGGGATGTTCAGTATTTCTCTACAAGTGGTTCGATATAGACGTAGTACAGCCTCCTCATGGACGTGTCTCGGCTGTTGCCACGGGAATCAAACGAGCAAAGCCGAAAAAAACTGTGTTTGCCTATCAGGGTGACGGCGACTTCGCTTCCATCGGCACCAATAACTCGGTGCATGCGGCCAACCGTGGTGAAAACATAACCGTTTTCTTTATCAACAACACTCTCTATGGGATGACTGGAGGGGAGATGGCACCGACGACGCTCATCGGTCAGAAGACTACGACCACTCCCGGGGGGAGAAAAGCCAAAGACTTTGGCTACCCAATCAAGATGTCCGAAATGTTGGCTAGATTAGATGGCCCCACTTACATAACCCGCCAGGCCGTCTACGATGTCCCGAGGATTAAGTCCGCGAAAAGAGCGATAGTCAAGGGGTTCAAGAACCAGATCGAAGAAAAGGGCTATTCCCTGATTGAGATATTGTCTGCCTGCCCAATCAACTGGGGGTTGGATCCCGTAGAGGCGGTCGAGAGAATCAAAAGTGAGGTCGAGACCGTTTATCCGTTGGGCGACATAATTGATAGAGGTTGAGGGGGGATATTATGAGAGAGTACTCAACTGTCATATCGGGGTTTGGCGGTCAAGGCGTCATCCTGGCAGGCAAGATACTAGCCCGGACAGGAATGGAGAGGGGGCTTGAGGTGACCTGGTTGCCTTCTTACGGTCCGGAGATGAGAGGAGGAACGGCTAACTGTACCGCGATAATTTCTTCCAAGCTAATCGGTTCGCCCATCGTGGATAGCCCGTCGGCGTTGATAGCGATGAATCCACCGTCCCTCGATAAATTCGAAACGAGGGTCCAGGAGAACGGGCTGATAGTCGTGAACTCTTCGCTGGTGGATGAGCCGAAGGGACGAGATAACATAAAGGTAGTAAACGTTCCGTTAAACGAAATCGCCAAGGAAATTGGTAACCAGAAGGTTATCAATATGGTTGCGCTGGGTGCGTGGGCTAAGTTTGTCGAGGAAATTTCTCTTCAGGACGTAATTAAGGGCATGGAGATGACCCTGACGGACATGGGCAAGGAGAGGTTCATAGGTTCTAACAGGGAGGCCCTAGAGAAGGGCTTCGGGCACGCAGAATGAGAGGCATTACGCTGAACAGGAACAACCATGAACGATAAGGTCGACGAGAAGGACCTCCAGGAGAAGAGGGTCTCCGGTGAAATAGCTTTTTCCGGACGGCTCCTGGAGGTGAGCAGTGACCGGGTAACGTTAGCCTCCGGGAAGAGTACAGTAAGGGAGGTTGTTCACCATCCGGGCGGGGTAGTCATAATCCCGGTCCGCGAGGCGGATGAAGGTTATGGGGTCGTCCTGGTAAAACAGTATAGGTATCCCGCCGGTAAAGCCCTGTGGGAGCTTCCTGCCGGTACGCTGGAAGAGGGAGAGACCTCCAAAGATTGCGCACGCCGCGAGTTAATCGAGGAAACGCTGTACCGTCCTACATCGTTGAAAAGGGTCACCGACCTGTATACCTCACCGGGGTATTCGGACGAGTCACTAACCCTATACCTGGCGAGGGGGTTGAAAAGGGTCGATGAAAAGAAAGTCGATAGGCCGGAGGAAGAGAACCTAGTAGCGAGGAGTTTTGACCTAAACGAGGTCCTGGAGAAGGCGAGGAACGGGGAGATTAGGGATGGAAAGACCCTTGCCGGTCTATTCTTTCTTACCGGGTACGAGTGAACGTTTGCAAGAAATAACAGAGGGGGAAGTTGTCGTTCCCCCTCTAAATTGATAATGTAGCCTTACCTTTTTCTTATTCTTACTTCTCTCCGTCATCTTCGAGGTCGGTGCGCCAGTCTCCACGATTGGTCAGCCACCCGTCTATGTCCTTGGCTGCAGTTTTCCCGGCCCCCATTGCCTTGATCACCGTGGCGGCCCCGGTAACTATGTCGCCTCCGGCCCAAACGCCCTGTTTCGTCGTCCGTCCGCTTCCGTTTGCGTTGATCGTTCCCCTGTCGCTCGTTTTCAGACCTGAGGTAGTCCTGGGTACAAGTGGGTGGGGTGAGGTGCCGATTGCCATAATTACGTCATCGGCATCTATCTCGTATTCGGACCCCTCGATCGGTATCGGTCTGGGCCTGCCGGAGCTGTCCGGTTCGCCGAGTTCCATCTTGACGACCTCAACCTTCTTCACGTTTCCGTCATCTCCGATAAACCTTCTTGGGTTACGCAGGAGGTGAAATTCTATTCCCTCTTGTTTGGCGTGTTCAATTTCCTCGTCTCTGGCGGGCATCTGATCTTCGGACCTGCGGTAAATAATCATCGACTTCTCCGCCCCCAGCCTGAGTGCCGTCCTGGCGGAGTCCATGGCCACGTTCCCTCCGCCAATGGTGGCAACACTCTTGCCGACTTTTACCGGTGTATCGTATTCCGGAAACTTAAACGCCTTCATCAGATTTACCCTGGTGAGAAACTCGTTGGCGGAGTAGACTCCGTTCAGGTTTTCACCCGGGAGACCAAGAAACCAGGGAAGCCCTGCCCCCGTTCCCAAAAACACTGCATCGTACTCGTCAACCTTATTCCCCTCAAGAAGATCGTCGACGGTGAATAGCCTGCCCACTACCGTATTTCTTTGAATGTCAACTCCCATGGACTCCAGCGCTTCGACCTCTCCATCAACGATATCGTTGGGTAGCCTGAATTCGGGTATGCCGTAGACCAGTACTCCACCGGGCTGATGAAACTGTTCGAAAACCGTTACGTCGTAACCTAACTTCTTGAGGTCTGAGGCGGCCGTAAGGCCGGACGGGCCGGAACCCACAATTGCCACCTTTCCTTTCTTGGATGCTTCAACTTTGGGGGTTTCCTTCCCTTGGTCTCTTTCCCATTCGGCGGCGAACCTTTCCAACCTTCCGATAGATATTGGGTCCCATTTTCTTCCCATCACGCATTTCTCCTGGCACTGCTCCTCTTGAGGACAAACTCTGCCCGTAACGGCTGGAAGGTTGTTTGTTTCCTTGATCGTATCTATTGCCTCTTGAAAGTCCTCTTCTCTGATGTGACGAATGAATTTGGGAATGTTTATCTCGACGGGACATCCGGTGATGCAGGGGGCTGGATCGCATTGCAGGCAGCGACTAGCCTCTTCTAATGCCTCTTCTTTAGAATATCCGAGGGGGACCTCTTTGAAATTCTTCCTGCGCTCGTCCGGATCCTGCTCTTTCATTGGCACATAATCTTCTTTGATGTCCATATTTACTCCTCTTCGAGATATTTATCTAAAAGGCACTTCTCTTCTTCTACGTAGGTCTGATTGCGCTGCGACAATACTTTAAAGTCAACCCGGTCTGCTTCAAACTCTGGGCCGTCGATACAAGCGAACTTTGCCTTGTCTCCCACTTCTACCCGGCACCCGCCGCACATACCCGTTCCATCCACCATAATCGTGTTCAGGCTAACAATTAACTTCGTGTCGTACTTACTCGCCACTTCGCTACAGACTTTCATCATGATCACTGGCCCAATTGCCCACGATTTATGAATTTCCTTTTCCTCGAGGACGTCCGCAAACGCGTCGCTGGTAAAACCCTTACGCCCGAGGGAACCGTCATCGGTGGTGATTATCAACTCATCGCTTACCCCGCCGATCTTGTCCTCGTAGAAAATCTTTTCCTCGGATTGTGCCCCAATTATCGACGTTACGTTGTTCCCCGCTTCCTTTAAGGCTTTGGCAATGGGATAAATTAGTGCAATACCTACACCGCCACCAATGGTAACGACGTTTCCATATTTTTCTATTTCTGACGGGTTTCCAAGGGGACCGGCCAGGTCGTTGATATAATCTCCCTCCCCGTAGTTGTCGTTCAATTCCCTGGTAGTTTTACCCGCACTCTGGGCAGCTATGGTGATGGTACCTTCCTCGGCGTCTGTGTCGGCAATAGTGAGGGGTATCCTTTCTCCCTTCTCGTGAAGGCGTAGGATTATGAACTGTCCGGGTTTGTTTGATTGTGCAATTAATGGCGCTTCTATATCGTATTCCCAAACGCCGGTACCGACTTTAGTTTTTTTCAGTATTTTTTTCATATTCCTCCTGGTGAAAGAATAAAAGTCGTTTAACGGACTCTGTGCCGTTAACACTGCCTGCTCCGGTCAATGCTGACCGGAGCCCTGCTATTGTCACCTGCTTTAACAAGCGAGGTCCGATTTGAAGTTAGTGGATATTGCCATCTGTCGGTGCTAATTGGTTGATTCACATTAACTGACCCAAGTTAACGTTCCGAGTTCCTCTAGTCTGGGCCCTGTCCCGTTCAGTTCTGTCAAACAATAGGGTAATTCAATATAGATTAGTATAAAATACCGCATTCGATTAGGCAAGGAGTCTTACATAATAATTCCTTTGAATATGCATTGCCTAAAAAAGTAGGACCCGC
>JAGXLQ010000225.1 GCA_018334595.1 Candidatus Bipolaricaulota bacterium
CGTCGAGCTGGCAGCAGGCCGGCAGGGCTGGCAGGGGAGAACGGGACTCCCTCGTTATCCTTCTCGGTTTTGAGAACCCCCTCGACCAGTTCTTTATGAAACACCCCAGGGAGTTCTTCGACAGGGATCACGAACACGCTATCCTGGACCTGGAAAACCCGAAGATAACGGCCGGCCACCTTGCCTGCGCCGCTACGGAGATGCCGATACGCGAAGACGAGGAGCTCGGAAGGAATTACCCCGATGAGATCGAGCGCCTGGAAGAGGAGGGAATCCTCCACGGAACACCCAAGGGAGAGATCTTCACGGGGACCTTCAGGGCGAGTGGGGTAATTAAACTGGACGCCATCAGCGAGGATACCGTCAAGGTCCTTCACAACGGAGAGCTCCTCGAAACTATGGACCTATCGCAGGCCTACAGGGAAGCCCACAGCGGGGCAACCCTTCTGCACCAGGGCAAAACATACCTCGTCGAGAACTTCAACCGGGAAGGTCTCGTCGCCGAGGTCAGGTGGAAGGAGGTCGACTACTACACGCAAGCCGAATCTACCAGCAGCCTTTCTGTTAACGGCGTCAACAAGGAAAAGGAGATAAGGAACGGAAAGGTCTACTATGGAGATGTCTCCGTTTCCGAGGTATATCCCCGTTACAAAATAAAGAAGTACGACGAGGTTATCGACGTCAGGCCTCTCGACCTCCCCCCTCTGGAGTTCGACACGAAGTGCAGCTGGGTAAACGTCCCTCCCGCCGTAACCTCTCAAGTTGTTGATGAGGGGCGGGACCCCCGGGGCAGCCTTCACGCAATAGAACACGCGATAATCTCCCTGACGCCCTTCTACGCCATGTGCGACAGGTGGGATATCGGCGGGTTCTCGGCCTACAACCAGGCCGGTGGAGGGGGCACCATCCATATCTACGACGGCTACGAGGGCGGAATAGGTATTGCGGAGGCGATTTACGGCCTGATGGATAAACTAATCCAGCGCACCTACGAGTTAATCCGTGACTGTGACTGCGAGGACGGGTGTCCTTCCTGTATCTACTCCCCGAAGTGCGGTAACGAAAACAGACACCTGGACAAGCAGGGGGCGTTGCTCCTGTTGGAGCAGATAATAGCCTAGCGGGGTCACGGAGGCCTTACCTATCAATCTGAACTGGGTCAGCCCCGAACGGCAAACGACGGATGTCTCCCGGGCCCAACCGCGTCACTTCTTAACCAGCACCCGCTATTAACCCGAAAGTACTTGTTTACGTTCAACGCGCAATCTCCCCGGAAATTACGTGAAGGAGGTGGTGCTATGCCCGAACTACCAAACGTTGAACTATTGAGGAGGTACCTCGACCCCCCGGATAACCTGGTGGTTCACCCCCGGTTAGTCCCCGAATTCGAGGACGGGGGCTGTATGTCATACGACTGTCAAAGAAACCCGGACAGCTATTTCGACGCGAAAGAACTCGGACCTGATGCCTTAGACCAGATGAGAGAAGAGGAGTTTAGGGAGGCAATCTCACAAAGTAGAGGGATGATAAAGAGTACCCTGATGGACCAGAAGAAAATTGCGGGTGTCGGAAACTCTACTCGGAGGAAATTCTCTTTCAGTCCGGAGTTCACCCCAGGAGAAAGTGCAACGACCTCTCCAAGGAAAAGATGGACAACCCTCTACGAAAAAACACAGGAAGTACTTCGGAAGGTCAACGGTTACGAGGCAAACCCCGACAAACTCCCCTCAACGTAGTTGATTTCCCACCGTTTCCCGAAGTGGGGGAACTCCGCAACCTGGCGCAGAAATTGACAGTGGCAAAGTATCCGGGCGGGGCGCCTACTTCTGTCCAAACCCCCGGCAGTGACTGCGATCTGAGATCCGCCCTACGCTCCTTCCTAGAGGTTGAAAAAAACCACGGACGTCATTACCTTCAGGGCCGTCGGTCTACCACACGGTTGTGGTGGGAAGCTTGATCCGTCGGCACGGTGATAAACGAAAACCGATGCCACTCCTACCAGAAGGTAGTCATCGGTTTTCGTTTGTGCCAGTTACCCCGCCCAATTAAAGTTAAACCAGGGCGAGGCAGAAGATGAGAAACAAGATAATATCCAATGGCTGGGACGTCGGCGGTTGGATGGGGAATAATCACGGCTTTGCCATCTGCACGGGGAACCCCGTTGATGGCAAGTTGACCTGGGTTGGCAGCCCGGTGGAGCTTGCGATTCCCCACGGCTCTACCTTCTCCCTGGAGGAAGTCATCTCCACGGTGGGGGGCGAGGGTTCGATCGACCTGTCCGAGGACAGGGTTGCAATCGGCGTCGACGCCCCGCTCGGATTTCCAGTGGGTTTCACTGACTTCCTCGCCGGGGATCGGTTTGATTTCACCCGGCCGGAAAAGGAGATCTACAACGAGATGGCCTATCGGGAGACGGATAGGTTCATTTATGAGAACTTCGACAAGAAACCCCTGTCCGCCGTGTTCGACAGGCTGGGGACCAACTGTACCGCCGCCCTGGTCCACGTGCGCAAGTGGTCAGGAAAGTTTGGGTTCGCCACCCAGCCGCGTCGGACAAAAGAGAAAAGGAACATATACGAGGTCTACCCGGCCCTCGTAAAGGACGGAAGGCACACACCGGCTCGTCCAGAACTTCGGAGACTTCTTCCCGGGGACGTGACCCCGGGGACG
>JAGXLQ010000054.1 GCA_018334595.1 Candidatus Bipolaricaulota bacterium
GGAGAAAAGAAAATGCAGATCATAGAGGAAGGCGAGGAATCGCTGCCCGAAGTAGGAACCGTTATCACAGAAGATGATCTCAAAATTACAGGTGGCTCTTACGAGGGAGTTTCTCCTTGGGAAACACAGGTATGGGCCCCTGCAGAAGTCACAACCAACTTTGGCCATAAATGGCTAAAAGTCCAGGGCATGCTCGTAACTCCAGAAAACGCCGACGATCCAAGAATTTGGGGCAACACAGCCGAAGAGTGGTTGCGATAACACTCAAGTTTTTTTACGCCGTTGTTCTTAACTAAGGATCACTGATGAAACAAAACCGGGGCAGAAGCCTCTTGAGCCAACGCCCCGGTTTACTTTTTCGGGATCAACAATGAGCAAGTTGATGTAACTGGAGTGATATTTATGAACAAAAAGAACGCTCCACTGATACGAATGGAAAACATTCACAAATGGTTTGGGAAGGTTCATGCAGTTGACGGGATAAGCTTAACCGTGGACAAAGGAGAAATCGTGGGACTGGTAGGGAATAATGGGGCGGGAAAGTCGACTCTTATCAAAGCCCTGGTGGGGGTACAACCAAAGAACAAGGGAACTTATTACTGGAAAGGAAAAGAAGTCGAAATAAAGTCAATAAAAGATTCCCGGGCACTCGGAATAGAGGCTGTTTATCAGGACCAAGCTCTCGTAGATAGCCTGGGTGTAGTAAAGAATATTTACTACGGCAGAGAACCAATTAAAAGGTTCGGCCCATTTAAGACAATTGACTTTGATAAGATGAAGTCCGAAGTTGCCCCTCTGTTTGACGAACTTGGTCTAGACGTGGCATCGCTGGATCAGGAAGTCCGGTTTTGCTCCGGCGGCGAAAGACAGGGAGTGGCAATTGTAAGAGCAATGTTGTTTAGGGCAAAGATGGTTATCCTCGACGAACCGACAACTGCCTTGTCAGTACCCGCTATCAAGCGAGTACTGAACTTTATGAAGGCGTTGAAACAGGAAGGTATAAGCATAATATTGATTTCTCACAACATCGATCACGTATATCAAGTTGCTGATAGAATTGCCGTGATATCTCACGGTCACAAAATACTCGATGAGAATACCAGCGAAAACACCAAGGAAGAGATCGAAGGTGTCCTGCACGAAACTGCTGGTGCAGTATACGAGGAGATTTAGCTATGAAGTTTGACACCAAGAAAATTCAACTTTTCGTCGTCAACAACCTATCCTGGTTTTTGATAATCGCATTCTATTTAACTTTCGCCGCTTTAAGGCCAACCGGAATGCTCAGCTGGAGTACGATTGTCTTCATGATTCATTCTTCTATCCCCCTCGGCTTTCTCGTTGTGGGTGAAGCACTCTGTTTGATAGTCGGAGGGCTTGACGTCTCACTTGCCCAAATGGCCGGGTTTGTCGGTATGCTGAGTGCGTTGGTAGTAACCCAGTGGGCACCAGGTCTTCCGGGAATAGTAGCAGTTTTCCTTCCGGTTATAATTGGTCTCTTTATGGGAGCAATTAACGGTTTCTTTATCGGTTATCAAAAACTAAACCCGTTTCTTGTCACGCTGGGAACGTTCATGGGCTTTGAAGCCGGTACTCTACTATTGCACTCCTACCCAATTTACTCTGGTTTTCCGGAAAACTACCTGTTTGGTGGAAATAGCACCTTTTCGATCCCTATATTTGTCGGTGTGATTCTATTAATGGCCTTTCTACTCAATCACTCACGGGCTGGTTTATACATCTACGGGGTGGGCGGCAATGCCCAATCTTCCAGGATGTTGGGGGTAAACCCCGGTCACGTTAGATTTCTCACCTTTACGTTAGCAGGGGGCTTTGCAGGTCTGTCCGGGTTGTTCTACACCGGCTTTCTTAACACTGTTCCTCCGAGCATGGGGGATGGGGACATATTCCTCGCCTTTGCTGGTGCCATCATCGGGGGTGTAAGCCTGGAAGGGGGGCGGGGGTCGATGACAAATGCTTTTGCTGGCTTAATCTTTCTTGCACTAATTGAAGCAGGCCTATCGATGTTTAACGTCGACCCAAACATGCGGAGGGCCACATACGGGATACTTGTGTTATTCGCGATAATAATTAATCGATACAGAAGTAACGTCCGTGACAGGTTGTTGCAGCCCGCCGAATGAGGAGGACTACATGAATTCAAAACAAACTATTTTATCCCTGTTTAGGGGCGAGAAATCGGAAAAGATAGTATGGCAACCAAGGATTGAGAACTGGTACAATGTAAATCACGCACATGGCACACTGCCGCCGAAGCACAGCGGAAAGAGCCTGATTGAGGTGTACGACGATTTGGGCTGTTCTCCCCGACCCTATTTGATCCCTTATCCTTCGCCAGAGGACCTCCGAAGCGAGGGAACGGACAAGTGGAAGGGGTTCAGTCCCCAGGACGTACCACCCGTGATAAAGGCCAACCTCGACTCATCCATCGACGGAGAGATAGAGGTTACGGGAACTGGCAGCAGGGGGGACGAGATAATTGAGAGATGGAACACTCCGAAAGGGAACTTAACCAGAAAATGGATGATTTCTGAGGACTCCATTTCGCAGCGCGTTTCCGAGTATCCAATCAAGTCCTTAGAAGATCTGGACATCCTCGAATATATCTTAACCCACCAGGAATGGAGTTCGACTGCGACGCTTACAAGAAAGCAGAACAACAAATTGGAAATAGGGCGGCCATAGCCGCTATCTCCCCAAGGGCGCCATTCATTCAATACATCATGTTTTACTTAAACTACGAAGACGCCATAATTCAGTTACACAAGCACAAAGACCGGATCGAGCGCTTCCTTGAACTTGCCGAAGAAGCGGATAGAGGGGCCTTCGAAGTTATCAAGAACAGTCCTGTCGATCTTGTAAATCTACCCACCAACCTGGACGGCCAGCTGGTCAGCCCTCCCCTCTTTGAGAAGTATATTCTCCCCCACTACCTTGAGTATGGATCAACCCTGAAGGACGCAGGGAAATTCGTCTACGCCCATTGGGATGGACGGGTCAAACCGCTACTCCCCTTCGCCCAGCAAACCGGTCTACACGGCATAGAGGCGCTCACTCCAGTACCCCAGGGAGACATGACCATCGAAGAAATTGATGAAGCACTTGGAGATGACATGATTCTCCTGGACGGAGTACCGGCAAACTACTTCCTGCCCTACCAGTACGACGAACAACTATTGATCGAAGAAACGAGAAGGATTTTAGAGGTTTTAGGGCCCAATCTCATTTTGGGCATTTCTGACGAAATTCCGGCCGATGGGGATATAAATCGGGTAAAGATCGTTTCCGATATCGTTGAAGAATATAATTCGGCAAACGGCGGGGGCTGAAGATGACTGGCAGAGATCGCGTAATCAGAACACTCGAGTTCAACAACCCTGACCGCGTACCCAGAGACCTGTGGTGGCTACCGGCAGTGGAGATGTTCCGTGAAGACGAACTACTAAAACTCCTAAACGAATTCCCTATGGACATTGATTATCCCGACTTTGCACCGGGAAGCTCAGAGGTTCAGCGACAAAGCAACCTGCCAAATTTCACCGTCTACGGTCTGGAGAACCCGACCGTTGGGAGCTATATCGACGAGTGGGGAAGTATCTGGAACGTAAGGGAAGACGGCGTCATTGGAGAAGTAAAGGATCCTGTACTGAAGGACCTCGGGCGGATCGACGCACTGCAACCCCCCTGGGACTTCTTGGAAACAACGGACCTAACAGCCGTTGACCGTCAGTGTCGCGAATCCGATAAGTTCATGATCTCGGGAATTACTGCCCGTCCCTTTGAGAGACTACAGTTTCTCAGGGGCACTGAAAGCCTTTACAAGGACCTGATAAAGAACAAATCGGAGATTATGGAGGTCCGCGACATCGTTCATCGTTACCACCTGGCACACATTGAAAAATGGCTGGAAACGGAAGTAGACGCTCTCTGGCTGATGGACGACTGGGGCGGACAGGACAACCTCCTCATTCCACCTGATATATGGAGGGAGTTCTTCAAACCCCTGTACAAGGAGTACTGCGACATCATTCACGATGCCGGAAAATACGTATTCTTTCACTCTGACGGTTGCATCGAGAAGGTCTTTGAGGACGTAGTAGAAGTGGGAATCGACGCTGTTAACTCTCAGCTCTTCACGATGGACCTGCAAATGATAGCCGATAGCGTAAAAGGTAAGATAACTTTCTGGGGGGAAATAGACCGCCAGTACCTATTGCCGTTTGGAGACCCGCACGAGGTCAAGGAAGGTGTCCAAGAGGTCAGGAGTTTTCTCGACGGAGCAAATGGAGGGCTAATTGCCCAATGCGAGTGGGGAAAGAACGACCCGGCAGAAAACGTCAGGGCGGTATTTGAAGCCTGGGCCGAACCCTATCTCAAGGCAGAGGAACTTACCAGCAACCTGTGAGTTTTCAGGCCGAGAAAATTCCAAAACATGTCCACAGAGTGACCGAAGATTACGTAAAGATCAAGCACCAAGGGGGAAAAGGATGAACAACAGGCTGTATCCATTGAAGTTTAGTGAGGTAATCCAAAACTACGACTTCGGGAACAGGAAAATACCCGAGTTGTTCCCCGACAAGGATCTACCCGAAGACAAAATCATTGCAGAAACCTGGGAGGTCTCAGCCCATCCGGACTTTCCAGGAACCGTTGTAAACGGGCCGCTGAAAGGCAAGACACTTCCCGAAGTAACTTCAGAATATGGGGAGGAGTTATTGGGCAAGGAAATTGAGGAGAAATTCGGGAGGATGTTCCCCCTCCTGTTGAAGTTCCTTGACGCCCGCCAGACGCTGGAGGTGCAGATCCACCCCAACGACGACTACGCGAAAACACATAACCTGGACCAGATGGGTAAACCGGAGTGCTGGTACATACTCGAGGCAGACCCAGGTGCTTTTCTGTACTGGAACACAAAAGAGGGTGTAACATACGAAGACTTGCAGAGCATAGGTCCGAATGAACGCAAATTTCGAGATTATCTCATGAAGGTGGAAGTGACCAGGGGAGATGTGCTGCACCTTCCACCGGGCAGAATCCACGCAATCGGTGGGGGAATAGTTCTCTTCGAGTTACAGCAGACCTCCGACGTAACCCTCGGACCCGATTATCTCTTCTCTTCCGGTGGTAAGGTCGAAGGTTTCGACTCGGAGAAAGCCTTTGATATGTTTTTGGACCAACTGGACCTTGAAGAGATCCCGGAAGGAGACGCGATCATCCCCCCTGTTTCACTCAAAAAGGGGGGTAACGTGGTAACCTACCTCCTTGCCTCTAAGTACTTTGCTATGGAAAAGCTGGAACTAAATACCCCATTTACCCACAAAAATGGAGGGGTAGACAGGTTCGTTACTCTTACCTCCACGGAAGGTACCGTCAAGCTGGAGACTGATTTTTCCGACGTGCAACTTCCCCAGGGGAGGACGGCGCTAATACCGGCTTCAACCTCAGAGTTTTTGATTAAACCGGAGGGCGAATGGGCGGAGTTGTTAAAGTGCTATATTCCCGATTTGGTACGGGACATAATAAATCCCTTGCTGAGCAAGGATGTGGAGAAGGGGAGGATAGCTGCCCTGGGCGGGCCGGGAAGTAAAAACGATCTGAGGCCAATCCTCAATCGGATTGAGGAAGAGGCAAAAAAGTAATCTGTTGAGAACCACGATAATCGCATAAAGGGAGGCGAAAATGCAGGCAATTACCTTTCAAGCAAGGGGCGAGTACAAGTACCAAACCGACTACCCGCTCCCGGAACCGGAGAAAAACGAGGTCGTTATCAAAGTAAACCAATGCGGCCTTTGTGGAACGGACGCGCACATCTACAACGGAGAGTTCGAAGCAAACTTTCCTGTCGTAATTGGACACGAGTTTTCGGGTACGGTCGATAGCACCGGGAGCAAGGTTAAGAACTTCACCTCGGGGGACAGGGTTACCCTTAACCCTAATACCATCTGTAACAAGTGCGAGTTTTGCCGCAATGGAAAAGAAAACCTCTGTGTCACTCTTCCGGGTTTGGGAGTTAACAGCGACGGCGGTTTTGCCGAGTATGCAGCCGTTCCGGAAAGGTGCGTCTATCACATTCCGGACAGGTTAAGCTTTGCCGGCGCGGCGTTCACCGAACCGCTGAGCTGTGCCCTTCACGGGATAGACCTGGCAAAGATTAACCCGGGTGACGTCGTCGTGGTACTCGGCTCCGGCCCGACCGGCCTGCTGCTGGCCCAGTTGGCCAAGCTCTCCGGAGCGTCGATAGTTATTACTACCGCGAAGAGAAAAAAGAGACTAGAGGTGGCAAAAGAACTGGGAGCAACGGAGGCAATTGACGTGTCGAAGGTGGACCTCCTGCAGGAGCTCGATTCTGCCCTTGACGGGAAGGGCGTTGACGTAGTCTTAGAGGCGGTCGGTTCCGAGGAAACGATGAAACAATCACTGCAGATACCTAAGGCGGGCGGGCGGATAGTCTGGTTTGGCGTAGCTTCACCCGACCTGGAGGTACCGGTAAAACCGTTTGAAGTTTACCGCAAAGAATTGACAATTCGTGGCTCGTTCGTCAACCCCTATACGACTCAACGCGCCATAGATCTCCTTGCCGAGAATAAGATTAGGACAGATAAACTAATCACGCATTACTTCTCCCTGGACAAATTTGACGAGGCCATCGATACCTACGAGAACGACGACAGTCGGATAAAAATAATGATGAAACCATGAAGGATAGTGGGTGACCAAATGAAAAGGGCAAGATTAACCGCAATAGAAGAGTTGACATTCGAGGACGTCGACAAACCCTCCCCAGAGGAGAGAGAGGTTACAATCGAAGTCAAGGTCTGTGGAATATGCGGATCCGACGTCCATACATTTCAGGGCAAACACCCCTTCGTGCATCCGCCAATAGTATTGGGACACGAGTTTAGTGGAGTAGTTGACGAGGTCGGTGACCGGGTTGACAACTTTCGGCCCGGTGACCGTGTCACGGTCGAACCGAACCTTCCCTGCGGTGCTTGTTATAACTGTCGTCACGGCAGGTACAATATCTGTGAAAACCTGCAGGTCATAGGTAACGTCGGTTACGACGGCGCGTTTGCCGAATTTATAACCGTTCCTGCTGACAGGGTAGTTCCTATTCCCGACGGGATAACGTACGACCAGGCCGCGTTAATTGAACCTGCAGCCGTGGGTGTGCACGGAGTTAGGGCGAGCGAAGGGGAAATTGGCGATCGCGTAATAGTATTCGGCGCAGGTACCATAGGCCTCTCGATTTTAAGTTCGGTCAGAGCCGCCGGGGCAAAGCAGGTTGTTGTAAGCGACCTTTCCGATTACCGGTTGAAGATAGCGGAGGAACTGGGGGGAGATGTCACTTACAACCCCAGCAGATCGGCAAGAGACCTAGAGGATCTGGTTTTGGACACCTTCGACGGAAGTAAAGCCGATATAATTTACGATTGCGTTGGGGTGGAAGAGACGATAAACGAGGCTATATCGGTCGCAAGAAAGGGGAGCCAGATAGTCCTCCTTGGCGTACCGGAAGGTAATTTAAACGTGAATATGGCGTTTCTACAGGACAGAGAGCTGGAGATAAAGGGATCCTTAATGTACGTGAGAAAGGATTTTCACGAGGCAATAGAGTTAATTCATGGGGGTAAATTTAAAGTTGACAAGCTCATTACTCATAGGTTCTCCTTTGACGAACTGGAGAGGGCGTTTCAGCTCGCGATAGACGAGACGAAGATGGGCGAGAAGATGAAAATCCTTGTTGAATTTTAATTTATATGAGAAAATCGAGTTACCTGCTCGGCCTTGACCTGGGCACCACCAGGGTCAAGGCGGTTGCGATTGACGGAGGAGGAAAGGTATTAGAGAGCCATGACTCAGGCTATCCACTTAACCGGCCCACCGCTGACGCAGCCGAGCAAGACCCTGAGGACTGGTGGAGAGAAAGCTGCAAGGTAATTAGAAAAACTGTTAGCAAGTCCGGAATAAGGGCGGAGGAAATCGAGGCGCTTGCTATAGCCGGCCAGATGCATACTGCCGTTTTCCTGGACAAAAACCTTAAGCCCCTACGCCCGGCAATCACCTGGGCGGACAACAGAACGTCAGCAGAGGCCGCTGAGATCGAGAAAAGAGTTGGGGTTGAGAGACTCTTGAACGTAACCTACAACCGGAGCTTACCGGGGTTTACGGCCTCCAAGGTCCTCTGGCTAAAGCACCACGA
>JAGXLQ010000226.1 GCA_018334595.1 Candidatus Bipolaricaulota bacterium
AACTGTGGGACGGGCCCGGAGCCTTATCCCGGTCTGATCGAGACGTATCATGACTATTCAAACCTACCTCTACTCGCCGAGGCAAATGCGGGCACGCCGAAATTACGGGGTGGAAAGGTACTTTACGAGATTACCCCGGAGGGCTACCTGGAGGGAATGAAGCCCGGTTTGTCCTATCTTGCCGGAGTAGGTTCCTGTTGTGGAAGTGACCCCAATTTTACCAGGTCGTTATCGTCCGTTTCCGGTGACTTTCAGCCATCTTTCCGCCCAAAGACGGTTGACGGCGGCGGGTTTATCGCTTCCAGCTCCAGCGTGGTTAGTCTGGACGAAGTGTTGGGCATGGAGGAGGTTGAGGTCCACCTGGATGAGCTTCCCAGGATTAAGGGCAAGCTGGACGACGAAAAGGTAAATTTATTGTCGTTTAAGGGGGTCTCTGGTGCAGAAGATGAACTGGAGGCTTTATTGTCGAGGACTTTCCTTCAGCTGAGAACCAAGAAACCAGTAGGTGTCGTGGCCAGAGCACCCCAGGTTATCGAAACATTCCTTAAGGCCTACCCTGGACTACCACCAGTGTACTTGCCCGGGCGGAAAGACGGCGAATTGGTGAGCCTTATAAGACGTTATGGGGGAGTTTTGGTATAGGTTTGTACTTGAAAAGTAAAAACTGTGACTTTAAAATGAGGTTACCGTATCTTGCGGGCGTAGCTCAGCGGTAGAGCATCTGTTTGCCATACAGAAGGTCGCGAGTTCAAATCTCGTCGCCCGCTCCACTTTCCTTAAAGATCATCAATCACGTGGACGGCGGACGAATTTTCCCGGTGCGTTGTTGCAGGTCGTTACGGTGATTATTAAAATGCGAGGTAAATCTACTTGACTTTCGCCGTCCTTGAATTACAATATTGTATATCGTGGGGTGGAGCAATTAGGAAGCTCGTCGGGCTCATAACCCGGAGGTTGTCGGTTCGAATCCGGCCCCCGCAACCACTTCCGTTAAGTTATCTATCCCATACCGGGATCCAACTACGACTGCCGGGGTGGCGGAATCGGCAGACGCAAGGGACTTAAAATCCCTTGGGGTTATTTACCCCGTGCGGGTTCAAGTCCCGCCCCCGGCACCAGTGGATTCGTTTTAGTCTAGGACATTTATTGTTTCACGGAGTAACTTCCCCTCTATTTAGCAGCACCTCGAGCATTTTATTGACAAAATCCTCACGGGTCAAATGACGGTGATTGAACCTGTACTCTTTCTCCTTTAGATATTTCAGAAAGTTTTCGGGACTTACGCCATGATGTGTTAGGAGTCGCTCTTTGGCATAGCCCCAGAAGCCTTCAATGCCGTTTATGGTGGCTTTACCATGCTTGTACTCTTCGTCGTCTTGGTCAACTACACTGTGGCTCTTGAAGTCCTCTTCTAGACCGTTGTAGTTTTTCCAGGTGTCGGAATAGATTTTGGCCTCGATGTTTACTTTGTTCTTTATGATTTATTGCAAAGTATCTTTAGTGACATCCACTACCGGCTTAATGTACACGATACCGTCCTCTCGTTCGTAGATTTCAAAAACCGCTTCCTTTAGTTCCTTGGCACCACGAGCACGTTTGACTCTGCCTTCTTTATGGAGTTTTTCTCGTTTGTGTCTGCGCCTGTTTTTAAAGTCAGCTCCGAAGTACGTCTCATCGACCTCTACTTCACCGTCTAGTAGTTCGATGGAGTCCTCTTCGTATTCAAAGAGTCTTTCTCTCACTTTATTATGGAACTTGTGGATCTTCTGGTAACTACCGTCTATTCTCTTTGCTATTTTGTGATCGGTCAACTCCAGTTCGAACCAGAAGAGGAGTTCATATATTTCTTGCAAGTTAAATTCTGTCCTGTTAATTTTGGTATCGGTTAAGAGGCCAAACTTTTTATCGCAACCTTTGCACTGCCAGCGTCCGTCGGATAATTTGTAGAATTTATGCCTGTAACCACATCTTGGACAAGTGGTTTATCGCTTAATTATCTCGTGTTGAATATTGCCCTAATTCGTGCACGAGTAAAATTGGCGGTAAATACCCTTTGCATAACACTTCATAGAATAGAAAGAGGTCCATGAAGTTACAAATGCCCTAGTATATTTTTCGTCTAACTCTTTTTTTGCATTTTTCCTGTTCGACTCTATGGGACTTGAAAATATTCCTTTGTAGATTACAATTGCTATACATCGCGGGGTGGAGCAATTAGGAAGCTCGTCGGGCTCATAACCCGGAGGTTGTCGGTTCGAATCCGGCCCCCGCAACCACTTTCGGCGGCGTAGCTCAACTGGTTAGAGCACTCGGCTCATATCCGAGAGGCTCGGGGTTCGAATCCCTGCGCCGCTAGTTGGTAGGTCTTTGACATGGGGGTGTAAGGGTTCGACAGCATTGCCAAAGGAAGGCTACAAGCGGAGCTGTTATCTCCTAAAACTGACAAACTTTCCAATATAAATGCCAACACTGAAACGGCACCTACTTTTAGCGTAACTGGAAACGCTACCCCAGCAGTAGCTGGCGTGTAGCACCAGCTAAAAGTAGCGTTCCTCCTGTTCTCTGCTCGTAGGAGCTTGAGGGGCGACGATTATACGAGCTTACCTTTAACTCTTTTCTCGAGAGTTTTGGGGAAACTTTCAGAGATTGGGAT
>JAGXLQ010000055.1 GCA_018334595.1 Candidatus Bipolaricaulota bacterium
GGACGTGAGGATTACATAGAGCAAACCTGGGAGAAGGGTGGCACAAAACCCGAGTCTCGCGGGACGGACTACGACGAATTCCAAAAACCGGACGAGACCACGCTCAAAGAGACCTTAACACCGCTCCAGTACGATGTAACCCAGGAAAACGGTACCGAAAGGGCGTTTAACAACAAGTACTGGGACAACAAAAGCGCGGGAGTCTACGTCGATATAGTGTCCGGAGAACCCCTGTTTAGTTCACTCGATAAGTTCCAATCCGGATCTGGCTGGCCGAGCTTCACGAGGCCTCTAGAACCGGAAAACGTGGTTGAAATAAAGGATACAAGCCTGGGTATGGTGAGAACGGAGGTCCGCAGCAGGGCAGCTGACTCCCACCTGGGCCACGTATTTGACGACGGGCCCGAACCGACGGGACGCCGTTACTGCATAAATTCGGCAGCGCTCGAGTTCATCCCCGCGGAAGAACTAGAGGAAAGAGGATACGGACGTTACGAGCATTTGTTTAAATGGTCAACGGGGAACCGTTGAAAGAAAGGACGTTACCGCTATCATTTAGGTTAGTACCGAGGAGGTAAAATGCACGATATAAACCTACAGGATGGAGACGTGATGGCAAGGCTTAACGACCTGGCGAAGAAGAACAGAGAAAAGCTGAAGGCTCACGACGTAATCGCAATAAACGTAATGGGGGCGATCGGTAGCGGCAAGACGGAGCTGATCAAGGCCGTAACCGAAAAGGTCAAGGGTAGTTACAACATCGGCGCTGTTGCCGGAGATGTAGCGGGGACCGATGACTACGAAAAGTTCCGGGAGGCCGGGATTACCGCCTACAACCTGAATACTCACTCCGACTGTCACCTTGACCCCCATTTGGTCGATCACTCTCTTGAGAACATGCCTCTAGACTCTCTGGACGTATTATTCGTGGAAAACGTGGGCAACCTGGTCTGCCCCGCTGACTTCGATTTGGGAACGGAGTTAGATATAGTAGTTATCTCGGTTACAGAGGGCGAGGACATGGTCAGGAAACATCCAAAGATCTTTGCTAAATCTGAAATAGTAGTGATCAACAAGGTAGACCTTGCCGACGCTATTGGCGTTGACCCCGAGGTCCCCAAAGAAGACTACTACAACGTGAATCCCAACGGTCAAGCGATCTTTACAGCAGTACCCGAGGGAAGAGGTATTGACGAACTTATCGATGCCCTGGACGTATTTGAGACGTAACCGCGAGGACTTCCGTTAGGGGAATTATGCACGAATACTCAATTGCTAGAGAGTTGGTTGAGACCCTGATCGACCAGGTAGATGAGGCTGACTTGAGACGCGCTGAAGTAGTACACGTAGAGCTGGGCGAACTTAGAGTACTTTCCAAGGAAGCGCTGTCCAGCGCTTACGATATCACAACTCAGGAGACGGTCTTGGAATACTCACGGATTGAGTTCGAAGACGTAGAGCTTGAGGTCAGCTGTAAAGAGTGCGACTTCGTGGGCCAGGTTAACCATGAGGAAGCAGAGGGGCTTCATTTTGCCATACCGGTGCTTTCCTGCCCGAGGTGCGGAGGTCCGGTCGAGGTGAAGAAGGGAAATGAACTTGCCATTAGGACGTTGACGATAGCAGATGACGATGAAGACTAACAAAGCGGGCTTACGGGTACTGATAAACGGTGTTGTGCAGGCAGTTGGTTTCCGGCCCTTTATCTATAGAATCGCAATTGATAACGACTTAACGGGCTGGGTAAAGAATCTCGGGGATGCCGGGGTGGAAGTATTGGTGCAGGGGGAAGAATCTCACCTCGAAGCCTTCCTGGTGGATCTGAGAGAAAAGAAACCTCCTCTGGCAGAGATCGACACCGTAGAGACCGAGTACGTAGAGTTTGACGAAGGGATAACCGAGTTCTCCATAAAGAAATCTTCTTCCGGAAGCTCCGGATCCGGTACGATCCCACCGGATATCGCAACCTGTGACGATTGTCTGGAAGACGTCTTTGGAGATACGAGATACAGCGGTTACTGGGCGACTTCTTGCGTCAACTGCGGTCCGAGGTTTTCAGTCATTCGGTCCCTCCCTTACGACAGAGACAAGACATCTATGGACGACTTTCCTATGTGCCCTGACTGCCACGAAGAGTACACCGACCCAGTCGACAGGCGCTACCATGCTCAAACGATCGCGTGTCCGGCCTGCGGACCGATTCTCTGGTACGAAATGCCGAACGGCAAAAGAAAGTTTACCCGTGACCCGATAAACCGGGCGTCTGCCGCACTCAGGAAAGGGAACATCATTGCAATCAAGGGTCTGGGCGGCACACATATTGCCTGCGACGCCACGAACGAGGGCGCGGTCGCAAGGGCGCGAAAGAGGCTCAATCGGCCTCAGCAACCCTTTGCCGTTATGGGGACGGAGGAGCATATTGCTGAAGGACTAACACCAAGCCCATCGGAATGGGAAAGCCTTAAGAGCCCACGGCGACCGATCGTTCTTATAAGGAACCCAGATGAAAACTGGGTCTCGACCGGCGTCGCGCCGGGGCTCCACACCATCGGCGTCATGCTTCCTTACACCGCCCTGCATCACTTGATTTTCGCTGAATTCGATCGCCCCCTGGTAATGACGAGCGCTAATATGCCAGGGCAACCGATGCTGATCGATAATGAGAGGATCAAGGAAAAGCTGGCTGGCGTCGTTGACGGGTATACCCTACACGATAGGGAAGTAGTGTCACGAATCGACGATTCCGTTGTCCGCCATGTAGGTGGATTCCGGAAGTTCATTCGAAGATCGCGCGGATGGGTTCCCGAGGCAATTGAGGTCGACCTTGGCGACGAACGCCTTTTAGCCCTGGGTGCGGAACAGGATAACGTAATTGGGCTGTACAAGGAGGGCAAGGTTTACCTTTCTCAATACCTGGGGGACACGACGGGACCAAATGACCTCACATTTCTTGAGACCGCGATGGACAGAATATTTAAGCTTACTAATTCCGAACTCCCAGAGAGGATCGCCCACGACCACCATCCCGATTTTCTTACAACGGAGCTGGCAAATGAGTTAGGCACCAAAACCGTCGCCGTTCAGCATCATAAGGCGCACGTCGGATCGATGCTGGCTGAAACGGGGATTAACGAGATGGTAGGTATAACTCTCGACGGGGTCGGGTACGGCGATGACGGGACTATCTGGGGTGGGGAGGTAATTACCCACGACAAAAGAGGGTTCCACAGAGATGGCTCTCTAACTCCCGCGTATATGCCGGGCGGAGACCTGGCTACAACGCATCCGGCCAGGATGGTCGCCGGAATCCTCTATCCAAAATTTGGTGAAAAGAGATTAGTCGATTTACGGAGTGTCCTTGAGCAAACCGGGATTGATTTCCCCGGAGGGAAGGAAGAACTAGAGATTATTCTGCGCCAGCTTCAGGGAGAGTTCAACCTGCAGGTAACCTCTAGTGCGGGCCGTTTCCTTGATGCGGTCAGCGCCATGCTTGATATTTGTAACGATCGTACCTACGAAGGCGAACCGGCAATGAGACTGGAGGCGACCGCTGACCCCGGTGTGCACAGGGAAATAGACCTCCCGATAATCCAGGGGGATGACACCCTCTATCTTGACCAGAGCAAGCTACTTCTAGATCTAATTGACCTGTCCGAGAAACTACCGAGAGCCGATGTCGCTGCTACAGCGCAGTGGGCACTGGCCAAAGGGATGAGCCGCATAGCGCTGAAGATCGCCGACGAAACGGGAATAGAGAGGATCGGTTTTTCAGGAGGAGTAGCCATTAACGAGAAAATATCTTCCACGATAAGGAAGACCGTGGAGGGTGCAGGAGTGAAATTCGTCACGAACACGGCGGTACCGGTCGGCGACGGCGGGGTGGCACTGGGGCAACTCTGGATTGCAGGAAACCGTGACCGGACCAGCCGCTCGTCGACGTGATCAATATCATCCAAGCGATATTGAAAATATTTAGCTAACTGATACCCTTAACATATGAAATTTTATACCCCTGAAAGCACATCCCTCGTGATCTTACTAGTCGGAGCACTGACAATCTTTATGGCTGGATTGGACCTCCTTGTCCTACTTGCCACTGTTGGAGTTACTGCTTTTGCCTTACTCTACTTAATGCGGCTCCGTGAGGAGGTCCCCACAGGTACCCAGGCAACTTTAATCGGCCTTCTCCCGGGACACTACCTCTTACTACTCGGGTTAGTCATGACCGGCGGGGTTCGTATCTACGTGATACCGTGGCTGCTGCTCGTTCTAGCAACCCTCGGTTACGACTTTGCCGTAAATTACTGGCCTCGGGAGGGCGAAGGCAAGTTGACAAAGATAACCTTATACTGCATTATTTGGGGAGTTATTCTGTTCTTGTTCCAGGGACTGCTGATAGGGGGATTGGATCTCAGCAAATCGGTAAAGATGATTGTTTGGACTGGACTGTCAATTGCTGGAGTAATTTGGGTAGCGATTGGCGTGGTGAGGATTAATTCCGGTTTTTCTCAAAGGAGGTCTTAGATCTAGATGGAAGGTGGTGGAGCACTTTCGCTGATTGTACTTTTGGCCGTGTTTGGCGGTATATTCTACTTTTTGTTGATCCGCCCTCAACGGAAGAAGCAGCAAAAACACGAGGAACTGGTTAAAAAACTTTCAAGGGGGGACAGGATAGTTACCGCGGGAGGCATCCACGGAGAAGTTACTCAGGTTTTAGACGATTCCCTGCTGATAAAGGTGGAAGACGGTACTGTAATTAAAATGCAACAGGATAGCGTCGTAGAGACCGTAGCCGTAGAAAACACGGAAGGGCAAATTGATGAACAGGATGAGGAAGAGGAAGATAGTTCATGAATGTGAAGAATATTCGTCAAAATAAACTGATTAAAGCGGGACTTATTGTCGTAGTTCTCGGCCTAGTTCTGTTTTTCCTTTACCCCTATTTCCCAATAGATGACGTCATCAACCTTGGTCTAGATTTGAAAGGTGGCACGAGAATAGTATTGCAGGCAGAGGGCATAGATGACATGTCGGGGGAGGAGAGATCGAAGACGATCGACAGGATCGTCACTATCTTAAACAACAGGGTTAACCAGTACGGCTTAACCGAACCGACAATTAGACAACTGGGAGACAAACGCGTGGAAGTTGAGTTGCCGGGAACGACAGATCCTGAAGTCGCAAGAAGACTTATCGGCAGGACCGCGCTGCTGGAGTTCCAGAAGGTCGTCAAATCCGGGTCCCCTGGCGGTAGCTTATCGCAAACAAACCTTTCGCAGGAGGTAATACCGGGAAGGGAAAGAGATGAGGGAGAAAGCATACCTTACCTCGTCCAGAAGACGCCATTGATGACCGGCAAGATTCTTAAAGACGCCACCGTCAAGACATCTCAAGACCCGCAAAACCCAATTTTCGTCTCGCTCGAGTTCAACTCGGAAGGAGCGGAGACGTTCGCCGAGGTGATTAAAAACCTGGAGCCCAACCAGGACAGAATTGCCATAGTGCTTGACGGAGTTGTTCAATCCGCACCAGTTATTAGTCAGAGTATCTGGGACACAGCACAGAATAGCAACTCAATCGGGAGAGCCACCATAGAAGGCGACTTTACCGCTGACGAAGCAAAGAGACTCGCTGTAGTTCTGCGGGCCGGTGCTCTACCGGTTGAAGTTAACGTCCTAGAACAACGGACCGTGGGGCCGTCTCTCGGACAGGATGCAATCCACGCAGGCGTGCTCACAATCCTTGTAGGTTTCATTCTCGTCCTACTGTTTATGCCACTGCGTTACCGTTGGCTCGGCATCGTTGCTGATATCGTACTCATCTTCAACATGTTGATAATGTTTGCTGCACTGTCAATGTTTGAAGCTACTCTAACTTTGCCGGGGATTGCAGGTGTAATTCTTACCATAGGTATTTCGGTCGATGCCAACATCATAATATTTGAAAGAATTAAGGAAGCTGTGGTCAGCGGCAAGACGGGTACTGCATCCATCCGAGACGGGTTTAACAAATCTCTCTCAACGGTAGTTGACGCAAACCTGACCACACTGGCGACGGCGATTATCCTTATGTATTTCGGGACCGGACCGGTAAGAGGGTTCGCAATCACGCTTGCCATAGGTATCGTGGGAAGTCTTTTCTGTGCGCTGGTCGTATCGAGGTTTTTCCTCGAGGAGACCTGGTTTGGGAAGAAGATTTTTCCTGGAAAACTTGCGGACACGAGCTAGTAGCTGGCAGTAGCTAGTTTTTTCGCGTTCTTGTGCGCTATTCTAACTGGCTCTGGCAGCTTGAAGCGAGAAAACCTGAATACCAGGTCAACCGCCTCTTCGCGGGTGACGTTATGGCCTATGGAAACGTAGATGGGGTTGGCAGGCGAGTACGTCTTGACGGAGCAACCCAAGACCTTGCCGCCAACCCTGATCAAGCTCCGGTCGCCTACCTGAGGGGGCTTGGTCGAAACCTCTCCACAGAGTAAGCTTTTTGCCACCCCAATCGTTGGCTGATCAAGGACAACTCCGAGGTGGGTAGCAAGGCCCGCCCTCCGGGGATGTAGCTCTCCGTTTCCATCGACAAATATAGGACTGGCCACCTCATGTTCCCCGCTGACCATTTCGAGGAGGTCTAACAATACGGGTAACTCCCTAAAGGAGAGGTACCCCGGGATATAAGGAAAACCCACTTTGTCTCGTGTTATCGTTTTTTCGTAAATCGGTTCTTCTTCACCCTCGATAAATTCGACATAACTCGCGGTGGTAAGGCCGTCTCCATATGAGAGGTCGACTCCCCCGCTCTTCCCGGAATAACCATCACCGAGCGGGCAAATTTTATATCTCCGTGATACTTCAAGCTGAAGAGACCTCAACCTCTCGAGAGGCTTATCGGTGCAGAAGTTATGGAAGCGAACGGTCTCGAAATCGACGACGTGGCCGTCCTTGACGTCTATGCCCTCTCCCTCCATCCTTCGGATTTTCTCTTCCCTGCCACCATCGCCGCTGTACTTACCGACGTCCCCGGACGTATGAACTACCTTCCAACAGGGAAACCTGTTGGGATAAGGGTTACCTGCCATCACGGTACCTACCGCCCTAGCTGCTCGCTCGTCCCCTAGGGCAACAGCGATATCCTTGTAGGTAGTGAGTTTTCCCGTCGGGACCTGGAGGAGGGTCTCCAGGATAATCTTGTCGAGTTCGGGGACGGCTCTTAAGTCGGCCGAGTCAGGCATGGTTCTGTTCGTTGTGTCTGCTTATAAATTGGTCCATTCTCTCTTCAATCAACTCCAGGGGAATCGGTCCAGAGGAAATGAACTTATCATGAAAAAGCCTATCGCTGTAGTCTCCACCAAGACCCCACTTGACGTCATCCTGTAGCTTCTTGATTTTATGATAACCCATCAGACCCCCTAATAGATCTCCCGGGTTTAAGTTCCACTCGGCGACCTCCGCCCTCGCCGTACTCTGAGACATTCTAGTGGTGTCCGCAAGGAAGTTTACGCCTTCTTCCGGGGAAAACTCTCCGGTGCTGAGTTTGACGTCAATCAGAGCACGAGCCGCAGCACGCCTAAGCGTCTTTCCACCGATTAAATGAGATTCTGGCGTATCCCCAAACCCGTAGTCCCTCATCATATTCTCGCAGTATATAGACCACCCTCCGAGGGTCTGAGCTGAAGACGATAACAGCTGGAAGAGATCGTCAATTTCGTTGGTTCTGGCCTGGAGAACGTGACGGCCAGGATATGTCTCCCTCAGGGCGGTATTCCTGATCCGCCAGAAAGAAAACTTCTTCCTGTCTTCTGGGTTACGCTCCGGGGTAACGAAAAGGGTTCCCTGACTACCCTCATCGTACTTCATCGGGGGAGTATAGTAACCGCGAGGTTCTAAGCTCTGCATGTAACCGGGAGTTGTCCTTACCTTCAACCCCTCGTCCCCCGAAAGGGACAGGATATTTCTCTTCTTTATGTAACTTCTTGCTTCCTCCAGGCTCTTTCTGTACCAGGAGAGCGCCTCGTCGAGATCGGACGGACAATTATTCTCTATACTTCTCATCGCGTCGCCTGGACTCAGCTCACGCTCAACTCGTCTTGCGTACCTCTCCATTACCTCCCTGCTCCGGTCCAAATATTCCTTTCCCAGACCAACTATCTCATCGACCTCATATCCCACC